>PAQU01000071.1 GCA_002709395.1 Roseibacillus sp.
CCCGTCCTATCAGATATTCAAACCAACACAGATAACATGAAGTTTCTCAAAAAAATGATGACGGGCCTCGCAATGGCTGCCCTGGTGAGCAATGCTCGCGTGGCGTTAGCTGCAGTATTTTTTGCACTGGCAGGCAATGCAATCGCGGGGGAAGGCTGGTTGGTTAGTTTCGAAAAAGCCAAAGAGAAGGCAGCCAAGGAAGGTAAGCCTATTTTAATGGAGTTTACCGGATCTGACTGGTGCCCGCCTTGTAAGGCCCTGCATAAGAATGTCTTGGCAAAGGACGTCTTTAAAGAAGAGATGCCAAAGCATTTTGTGTTATTAAAGCTGGATAACCCTCGCGATAAATCGAAGCAAACACCTGAAGAAATAGAGCAATACAAGAAACTGTCGCAGGAGTACAAAATCTCGGGGGTCCCAAGTATTTTGCTTGCTGATACTGGTGGCAAGGTTTTCTACCGAACCTCAGGTTATGGTGGCCAACCAGCTAAGGTTTGGGTTGATGATATGGTATCTAAGACAGCTATTCCAGAGGCGCTTGAAGATGCCAATGCAGCTAAGGGCTTAGAGCGTGCCAAACTTCTGGATAAGGCTCTGGGTCTAATGGGTAGTGATGCAGCGATCCAACGAAAAGAAGACATCAAGGAGATCATTACTCTTGATTCGAAAAATGAGGCCGGTCTCAAGGCCAAGTATGAAGGCGTCATGGTGGCAACTGAGATAAAGGATTCTCTGCAGGCCATCATGAGTGAAAATCGCGGCGCTAAACCTGAGGATATGATTGTTAAGATAGATGAGCTCATAAAAGATAAATCTCCCAAGGGTGAAGCCCTCCAGGAGGTGCTGTTCACGAAATCTAATTTATACTTTCGCGCTAAGAAAATGGAAGAAGCAGAAGCGTTACTACGTGAAGCCATGAAGGTTGCTCCTGATTCCAAAACCGGGAAGCGCATTCCTGATATTTTGGAACGATTCTTCTCAAAAGAGAAAGAGAGTTAAGTAACTCCGGTAGCTGACAAGGTTGAGCCAGAAGGCTCTCATGGACTGGTTGGAGACCAAGCCGAAGAGAACTGACGAGAACACGAAGAAGTTCGAAGGGTTCAACAAGCGTATCGCGGAAGCGGAAACGGAGCTCAAGTCCTTCCACTGATCCTCTCCGGTTTTTTACTCCTGAACTATCCACGGGGAAGGCCGCACCGGTGCACCGGTGACCATGGTCTTCTCCGTTTTTCTGTACAGTTGTTCCGGGTTTGCCTGCTTTTGTCGGAGAGGATCCCCTTTTCGGGTCGCACGGAAGGGTGATCCGGATCGGGACGATGTTGGAATAAAGGTCTTTTCGAGATCCCCTTAATGCGCCTTGATCGGGCACCGAACAGAACCACTCATGAAAACGACAGCTTCATTCTTTTCCACGATCGCAGCATCGGTCGCACTCCTCGTGCCGGCAGTTGCAACGGCTGCAGATAACAACAAGGTCTGGACCGATCCCGCGAAGGCCGCCAAGGAAGATCCCGATTTCGTCATTCAGGGGGAATACACTGCCAAGGGAGTGGGAGCCCAGGTGATTGCCCTGGGTAATGGTCATTTCCACGCGGTCCTCTATCCGGGTGGTCTTCCGGGAGCTGGCTGGGACGGGAAGGGCAAGAGCCTTCTTGATGGCAAGCTGGACGGAGGGAAGGCCTCCTTCGTGGCAGCCTCGGGAAAGAAGCGCTACATGGCAGGCGGTGGCACGGAATTCAGCGCCACCCGTAAGTTTCCGCCGGAAGGGCACAAGGAATACAGTGGTGAGATCGCCAACGGAGTGTTCAGCCTGAAGGCCAAGAGTGGAGGGGAAATGTCCCTCAAGAGGGTTGAGCGCAAGAGCCCCACCCTGGGAGCGAAGGCTCCCGAGGGAGCCGTGGTTCTTTTTGATGGCAGCAATGTCGATCACTGGAAGAACGGTAAGATCACTGATGGCTTGCTGGGAGCCACCAATGCGATCAGCACCAAGCTCTTCCGGGACTGCACGATCCATGTTGAATTCAGGACTCCATATCGGCCGCATTCGCGTTCCCAGGGACGGGGCAACAGCGGAGTCTACTACCAGGGTCGCTGGGAGACGCAGGTGCTTGATTCATTTGGCCTGGAAGGGCTCATGAATGAGTGCGGCGGGATTTACTCCATTGCGGCATCCAAACTGAACATGTGCCTGCCTCCCCTGACATGGCAGACTTATGACGTGGAATACACCCACGCGAAGTTCGACAAGGATGGCAAGCGGACAGCGTGGCCCCGGATGACAGTCAAGCTGAACGGGGTTACGGTTCACGATGACCAGGAGATGGGAAAAACCCACACCACGGCGGCTCCGGTAGGGGGACCTCTCAAGCCGGAACTCGGGGGGCCGATCTTCCTGCAGAACCACGGAAACCCGGTATTTTACCGTAATATCTGGGTTCTGCCCAAGCAGTAGAGAGAGGGGCGAGGCCAGGCCAACCGGGTGGTGGCCCCTATTTCTCTATCAGGATCTGACAGCCGATTGCCTTGGTGACCGGGTCGGTGACCTTGCTGCCTGAAATAATGGCGGAGAGGGCGTCCCTGAGATCGTGAGTGGTTGGACTGGGCCTGCGTTTCCCGTAGGTCGTGTAGGTGTCGTCAATGCGGCCACGGTAGACACAGGTGCCATCCCGGAGGTAGACATGCGCCTCCGGGGTCACCTTGGCGTTGTGAAGTCGGGCGTAGTGCTGCTTGTTGTCGAGGATGACCGGGCTGATGACCTCGAACTCCCTGGCGTGCGTGGTGAGATCCTCCTTTGTCCCGTCAGGATCCGGGTGAAGCTGGAAGAACCGTATGCCCCGGGGTTCAAAGGCTTGTGCCAGGCGGCGCAGGGTGGGCTGGTAGAAGTTTGCGATGGGACAGGTGGTGTCGACGTATACGAAGACAGCGGCTATGGTCTTTGCTGACTTTACCGGTTCGTGAACCGTGCCGGTGACATCAACCAGCTTGAGATGATTAAGTGAGGATGGCCCCCGATTCCTCCCTGGCTCACCCCAGGCCGTGAGGCAGAGGAAGCAGGACAGGGAGATGCCCGTAAGCAGTCGCATGACAGAAATCGCGGGCTAGCGCCGGCGGAATCCACCGAGGAATGAGTCGAGGTATTTCTGCACGGCCACCTGCTCTTCCTTTTCGAGGATCTTGTTCTTGTTGGTGTCGAAGCGGGAGAAGATCCTGGAGCGCATGCGGCCCGGGACTTCTTCATACTGAACGAGGCCATCGTTGTTGTCGTCGTAGTTCTTGACGTTAAGGAAGGTCTTGCTCGCCTGCTGAATGGCCTGGGCCGCGCTGCTGATAAGCTGGTTGCGCTGGGCGTCGGCGATGGTCTGGATCTTGCTGTTATCCTCTGGCACCACAATGAGGGTGACACTTCCCATTTCGTCATCGGATTCCTGACCCCAGGTGATACGGCGGGGAGGACTGTTCGGGTTCTCGGGGTTGCTGGCGGAGTTGTCGTAGACCAGACGGGTCTTGAGGACCGTTCCGGCCGGGAGATCAAGTGGCTCCTTGAACTGATAGCGGTCCTGCCAGTCGAGATCCCAGTCGTCGATGTCCATCAGGGTGATTTTCTTGCCGTCGGGGAGGGTGGCGGTCATCGACATGGTGCGGCAGATGTAGTGAGCATGGCCCCCCACCGAGACAGCCTTGACCGGGACGGGAAGGGTAATGCTGTCCTCGACAACATAGTTCTGCTCCCCTGCGGGAATGTTGATGGCCTTGGTTGCTCCAAAGAAGGGGGGAATCTGGATTGGCACGAGGTTCACCTCAGGAGCCTTCTCTGCGAAGTAGAGAGCCAGTTCTGCCTCCTCGACTTCCTTCTTACCCGATGGATGAAAGTGGGTCTGCATGACTACGTCCGATCCTTTCGGAAGGAACATGGCTAGATCGCCGGGGAGTTTTGCCGGGGTTGCACCGGGAACGTGACCGCCCAGTCCTCCATTCCCGCCGCCGAAGGCAGCTGCTGGATCGGTGACGCCACCCGCCTGGCGGAGGAATCCCATGCCGCTGATCCCGGCCTTGCCGTCGCGGCCATCCATTTTCCGGGCCGCTCCATTCGAATCAATGAAGAAGAGGGCATGGTGAACAGCGGACTTGGCCTTGGGCCTGAGTTCGACGGCTTTTACCCACTTGTCCTCTGGAAGCTGCAGGGGGAAAACGAAAGAGCGGTAGATATCCTTTCCATCGGCGGGGACCTCGAACTTCCCCTTCATCTTGATCACGAGGTCCGGCTTCCCGAGATACCACCCACTGGGATATTCTGGAAGTTTCGGAGCCTTCTTTGAATCCCCCTCCGGAGTGCCCGCCTTTACCCATTCACCGAAGAGGTCGATTTCCTCTTCGCTGAGACGGCGGTCGTTGGCATAGTGGAGATTCCCGTTGACTGGTTTCCAGGGAGGCATGTAGCGGTCAAGAATGACGTCATTGATCGTGAGAGCGCGTTTCTTCACGTCCCGGTAAGTGATGAGTTTGAAGGGGCCGGTCTGCCCGGGTCGGTGGCAGCCGGTGCAATTCTCATGGATTAGAGGGGCAATATGCTCGTTGAAGGTGACCTTGGCGGATAGTGGCATCGCGAGGCCGGAGAGGAGCAGGAGCGCTAAAGAGGGTCTGGTCGTCATGGATGGGTGGGGCGTGGGATATCATAGAAACACCGTCACGGGAACAGAGTTTTGGTTAATCTATCGGGCAAATTCTCGAAACGGACGGTAAATTGAGCCGAATCTGCTCTCAATTCCGGTGTGGTTGAGGGGGGCTCAGTGACCCTTTCGGAGATTGGTCATTGAATGACGGGCCAAATGAGGGAAAATGAAGAGGTTCCTTCACCCTTAAGGTTCCACCCTTCATGAGACGAGTTGCGCTTGCGGCATTAGTGCTGTGCTCTCTGCCCGGATCCTCTCTGCCTGTCTCTGGCGCGGAGGGTTTACTGGGTTATTACCGGCAGGCAGCCCTGCATGGAGACACCATTGTGTTTAACGCTGAGAGTGACCTGTGGAAAGTCCCGGTTGAGGGCGGGACCGCCCGCCGATTGACCACTCATCTGGAGCGTGAACGCTTTCCCTGTATCAGTCCGGATGGGAAGACCGTTGCCTTCACCGCCTCCTATGATGGAACTCACGAAATTTACCTCATGCCGCTGGAGGGTGGTCGTCCGGTGCGCCTGACCCATGAGGGTGTCAGTGGCCGGAGAGGGCCGAAGCCGGTCTCCTGGAAGTCAAATCGTGAACTGGTTTATGCAACCTGGTACTTCGCTGTACGCGATACCCACCAGTTGGCGGTTCTTGATATTGAGAGCGGAAGGAAGCGGGTGGTTCCCCTGTCGCAGGCCAGTGATGGAGAATTTTCTGATGATGGTGAGACCCTGTTCTTCACCCGTCTTCCCCGGCAGGCCAGTTTCGCCAAGCGCTATCGGGGGGGCTTCATCGAGAATCTCTGGCGCTTCCGAACAGGGGAGAGTGAGGCTGTTGCCCTGACGGCGGATTATGAGGGGACGAGCCGGGATCCCATGGTGTGGAAGAAACGACTCTATTTTACAAGTGACCGGGATGGGACAATGAACCTCTGGTCGATGAACCAGGAGGGAGCGGACCTGAAGCAGCATACCAGGTTTGCAGGCTGGGATGTGCTCTCTCCTTCGCTGCATGAAGGCCGGATCGCCTTCTGTAACCGGGCAGATATCTGGATTTATGATGTCGAGCGCGATTCCGTTCGCAAACTTGATATCAGACTGGCCTCCGACTTTGACCAGAAGCGGGAACGCTGGGTCAGTAATCCGATGTCTTATCTCAACTCCTGGTTCCTCTCCCACGATGGTAAGCAGGTGGCGCTCACCGTCCGGGGTCGTGGTTACGTTCTTCCAGTGAAGCCTGGGCGGGTAGTCAGCCTGAAGCAGAAAACAGAGAGCCGGACGCGGGACCTCCGTTTTCTTCCGGGAACTGAGGATGTCATTTACATGTCTGACCAGAGCGGTGAAATGGAGTTCTGGCGGCAGCCTGCCAATGGCCTTGGGGAGCCCCTGCAGATAACGAAGGGAGGAACAACCATGCGGCATGACGGGATTCCCTCGCCCGATGGCAAGTTGCTCGCTCATACGGATCGAGACCAGGTCCTCCGGGTCAGGAGGATCGGCACGGGGGAAGAATGGGAGGTTGCTCGCTCGGGGGAAGGGAACGAGTGGGATTATATTGATCTGACCTGGTCTCCTGACAGCCGTTGGATTGCGTTTACGGATACGATGGAGAACCAGACCCGGAGAATCTTTCTCTATGATACGGAGAAGAAAGCGGGACCAGTGGCAGTAACCACGGCCAGATTGGATAGTTATAGTCCGGCCTTCGGGCCCTCAGCCAAGTGGCTCTACTTTCTCTCGGATCGTACCTTCCGCTCGGTTCAGGGGTCTCCCTGGGGTGCCCGGCAACCGGAGCCTCTCCTGGACAGGACGGCAGGAATCTACGCCCTGGACCTGACGGGTGGCCAGCGCTCTCCATTTTCCGTCCAGGACGAAGGGGAGCCTCCCTCGAGGGAGGGCGAGGAGAAGGAGGACGGAGATCTCGACCTTGAGAATCTTGAGAACCGGCTGGCGGTATTACCCGTGGAAGCAGGCAATTACCGGTATCTCACAAGGGCCCGGGGGAGCTTGTACTGCCTCTACTCCTCCCTGTCCCTTAGTCGCAAGTGGTCCCTGGTCTCTTTCCCGATCACCTCCGACCCCACGAGACAAAAGTGGACCACCGTGATGAGCGATGTCCGGGGCTATGAGATTTCCGGTGATGGGACCACCTGTCTGGTACGTAAGGGAGATAGTTTTTATGTCTTTTCCGCTAATGGAAAGCCTCCCACAAGTTCTACGCAGGCGAAGCTCAATGTCAGTGGGATGACGCTTAGTGTCAGTCCGTCTGAAGAGTGGAGTCAGATGTTCCGGGATGCCTGGCGAATGCACCGGGATTATTTCTACGATCCCAAGATGCACCGGGTAGACTGGGAAGCCGTAAGGAGAAGGCACGAGCCGCTTCTCCCCCGGTTAACGAGTCGATGGGAGTTGGATGACCTCATTGCACAGATGGTCGGTGAGTTGTCCGCAATGCACACCGATATTTATGCAGGAGATATTCGTGATGCAACTGATGGCGCGAGTCTGGGGCACCTGGGAGCGCAGTTTTCGAAGACCGAGGAAGGATTTCGCATAGAGCACCTTTATGAGACCGATCCTGATTATCCGGCCGAGGTGGGTCCGTTGCTCAGGGTCGGTGTGGAAATGCGGGTGGGGGACGTGATTCTCTCGGTCGACGGACATTCAGCGTCCCGGGTCCGTGAGATTGGGGAATTACTGAAGAACAAGGCAGGGCGGAAGGTGCTCCTCGAATCCCGGAGAATCGGGGTGGGAGGAACTCGCAAGTCCATTGTGGTTCCCCTGAGTGTCAGCGGTTTTCGAAACCTGAAGACCAGTAACTGGGAATACACCCGGCGCCTGGAAACGGAGGAGAGGGGCAAGGGTGCAATTGGGTATTTTCATATGCGGGGAATGTCGGCCTCAAACTACGCGGAGTTCGTGAAGGGATATTATCCCGTGTTCAATCGCAAGGGTCTCATCATCGACATGCGACAGAACTATGGTGGTAATATCGACAGCTGGATTCTTGGCCGCCTGATCCGCAAGCCTTGGATGTATTGGAAGACTCGTACCGGGAGGCCATTTGCCAACATGCATTTTGCCTTTAATGGGCATATGGTTGTTCTGGTTGATTCCCACACGATTTCCGATGGGGAAGCTTTTTCGGAGGGGTTCCGGCGACTGGGACTGGGCCCCTTGATCGGAACGCGGACCTGGGGAGGGGGAATCTGGTTGCGGGGCGCCACCCGGCTCATGGACGGAGGGATGGCGCGTAGTCCGGAGACCGGGGTCTATGCCCCCGATCGAACCTGGATTATCGAGGGCACCGGACTGGAGCCTGACATGGTCGTGGACAACCTGCCCCATGAGACTTTCGAGGGGAGGGATGCGCAACTGGAGGCAGCTCTGGCCTATCTCCAGAAGAAGATCGAGGAGGAACCACCTGTGAGGCCGGAGGCTCCGGCACGGCCTGATAAGTCCTTCCGTTATCCCGTGCGCCCCTGACCCGGGAAGAGGGCCAGATGGTCCAGCCCTAAAGTTGATAGGCGCGCTGGCAGGTCTCGTGCAGGATGGCATTCTGCTCCCCGACGCTCAATTCAGCCACGTAGGCGCGGACAGAGTTTGCCCAGTGGACATATGACTCGATGCGCAGGAGGCAGACAGGCCAGTCAGTACCGAAGCAGAGGCGCTCGGCACCGAACATTTCGAGTGATTCGTCGAAGTAGTTCTTGAGGGTGGCCTCGCTGATATTGTCGTTGGTTACCTCGGTGACCATTCCGCTGATCTTGACGGCGGTGACGTTGTCCCTTTCGGCGAGGGCGGCCATGCCCTTGCGCCACTCGTCTTCAATTCGTCCGTTATGAATGACGGGCTTGGCGATGTGGTCGATAATAAAGGGTTGATCGGGATGGCGGTCGACAAACTCGATAGCAGGGGAAAGGTGCTTCTGGAAAATGAGGATATCATAGGCCAGGTTATAGGACCGGAGCTTGCTTATTCCCTGGTTGAATTCATCGCCCAGGATGAAGTTGTCGTCCGGTTCATCCTGTACCACGTGGCGAACGGCCTTGAACTTGCGATGGGCACTCAGCTTTTCGAGGTGTTCTTCCACTCCAGGGTTCGCAAGCGGGACCCATCCAACCACGCCCTGGATTCGGTCACATTCGTCAGCGAGACCGAGAAGCCATTCGGATTCCTCCACAGTCTGACGAGCCTGGACAACCACCGTTCCGGATACCCCGGCGGCATCGGTGCTGGTCAGCAGGTCGGGGAGGAGGTAATCCTGCGCGAGCACGGAACCGGGAGTGATCCAGGGATATTGACCTGGATCGTAAGTCCAGAGGTGGTGGTGGGCGTCGATCATGGGGAGGATTCTTGACGGGAGCCGGGGACACACGCCGGAGAAGGGTCTTCAATCGCCGAAGAGAGGAACCATGTGACGTTCGTAGATGTTCTCGCAGACGTTCTTCCCGATCACCTCGGAGTTGCCCTTGAGAGCATCGAGATAAGTATCTCCGAGCTGGGCGGCTACCTTGAAACCAACGTGGAGAAGTTGGCGGAAGTGCTTGTTGTAGGCGGGATTGGCCTGGTCGTGACGAAGAGCGTCGGTGTATTGCTCACTGGTCCAGCCATTAACCTCCCTGGAGTCAGGGAGTTTCGAGTCATCGACGTCGATGACGGTGGCGTAGGGCTCGCAGAGGGCCTCCTTTTTTTCGAGGGCGGTTGCGTAGATCTGCTTGGCGAGAACGAGGGCATCGCCACCAGCTTCGGCGAGGCCGATGAGTTCCTCCAGCCAGGTGGTGCCGGCAGTCTTTATATGGAGGCCGGCACCGGTGCGGGCGAGGGCACGCTTGATGGGGCCGTAGATGGAGAACTTGTCGGATCCGGAGTGGACGCTGAGTTTGAGGGTCTCGGGGAGGCCGTAGGACTTGACGGCATGGGCGATGACGGCGAGATCGTCGTTGAACTCCTGTTCGAATTGAGTGAGGTCTCCCACGTAGTCGACTCCCTTGTTGAATCGCCCGGTGAATTTCGGCGCAATGGTCTGAATGGGAAAACCCTGGTCTGAAATTGCAGCGAGAATGATGAGCATCTCGGGAGGGGTCTGGGGGTCATCGGTCTCGTCCATGGAAACCTCGGCAATAAATTCTTCACTGCCCTTTTCGGAGGCGATGTGCCGGTAAATCCGACCGGCAAGCTCGCAGGCCTTGAGGAATTGCCGGGCAGTTCTTTCGACGTCTTCACGTGAGATCTCAAGAGGATCCTCGATACCTTCAATCAGAACGGTACCGACCAGTTCGGGATGGCGATCGATAAAGGCTGAGATTTCCTCAGGCGCGGCGGGAGTGCCGATATCGTCTGCAACGTCGATGGTATAGAAATCACAGTGAGGAAGATATCGATCCACGGTTTCCAGGTTAATGTGATCGGCATCGAGAAGATAATCGGAGCTCCACCCGAGTTTTGAGACCGCAGCATCGGCGGCAGCACGGGTGCCCGCTGGTTCGGAGCCTACGATGAGGTGTTCACGATTGGACTTGTTCCACACGGGGGTAACCTGAACCCCCTGGTCGGCGAGTAACTGAAAGGCCCGGAGTTGAGCCTCTGCCTGGTGCGCGAAGCGGTCACCCACTCCAAATGTAAATTTATCGATGGTTTTCATTGGTGAAATTTGCGGTCCCCACGGGCGCCTGAGTCCTGATGTGTTTCTTATGGAGCAGGTTCCGGGTCAGCGGGAGCTTAGTTGTTTTCCGGGAGGCCCTCAAGGTGGCCGATGTTCCTGACGGGTTCAAAAATATTCAGGACGGCGGCAAGGAGGTCCTCCGGGATCGGTTTTTCGAGCCATTCGGCCCATTTGCGGACATTATCAGGATTGGCTGATCCCGCCACGCAGGTGGCAATATCCTCGTGTGAACAGGAGAACTGGAGGGCGAGCTGGGCTATATCAACGCCCTCCTCGCTGCAGATTCTGGCTGCTTCCCGGGCGGCGGCCTTTACTTCCTCCGGTTCCTTGAGCCAGTCGGGCAGAGGGGCATTGGTGAGCAGGCGTGCGGAGAAGGGGCCGGCATTCATGACCCCGATGGATTTCTCCCGGAGGCGCGGGAGAAGGTTGTCCACCAGGGATGTGTTCTGCAGGGTGTATTGATTGTAGGAAAGGATGCAGTCGATTTGATCTTCGGCGTGATCGAGAACCTTGTGGAAGGACTTCATGGGGTAGCAGGAGAATCCTACTGCCCTGACAAGGCCCTTTTCCTTGAGGGCGAGGGCGGCAGGGATGGTCTCTTCCCAGATCTGTGGGAGATCGACGAACTCGACATCATGGAGCAGGAGGACGTCGAGATAGTCCGTGCCGAGGCGGTGGAGGGAAACGTGGACGCTTTCATCAACGCGTCTGGCAGAAAAGTCGAAGTGGGTGAGTGAGTAGCGTCCCAGCTTGGTGCCGAGCAGGTAGGAATCCCTTGAGATATCGCGCAGGGCGATTCCGAGTAATACCTCTGACATTCCCCGACCGTAGAAGGGCGAAGTGTCGATAAAGTTGATTCCGAGATCGAGGGCGGTCCTGACGGATTTCAGGGCGTCATCAAGACGCACAGGTCGGAACTCCTGCCCGAGGGAGGATGCCCCGAAGGCCAGGACAGGAAGTTTGATGCCGGTATTACCAAGAGGGCGGGATTCCATTGCTGGGCTATGAATTGGTGTTCAGCAGGATGGAGGTGTCATCCGGTCAGCTGGCGGAAGGCCTCGATGGTTTGACGGGCAGCAGTTTCGGGGTCGGGCAGCGGGAAGATTTCCGCAGAAAGGTAACCCTCGTAGCCGATTTCCCCGAGCGCTTCGAGGATGGAGGACATTTCGGTATGACCAAAGCCGACGGCTTGTCGGTTGGAGTCTGCAAAATGGACGTGTCCCACCTTTGATCCGGCATCACGAAGCGCCTGGCCGATATCGGGTTCCTCGATATTCATGTGGAAGAGATCTGCAAGGAGGACGGTGTGTTCCAGTCCCTGGTCCTCGAGGTAAGTGGCAGCGGGAGCGAGCTGATTGAACTGGTTTGTTTCGTAGCGGTTGAGGGGTTCATAGATGAAGACTACTCCATTCTCTGCCGCACGTTCATCGGCGGCCTTAAGTGCATCGGTGAGCCAGGACAGGGATTGCTCCTGCGATACCTCTCCGCCCCATTTTCCCTGCATTGACCCGAGAATTGCGGGTGCGTCCAGTTGCCCGCCGAAGTCGATCATGGAGAGAACAAAGGCAAGGGCCGCCTTGCGTCTGTCCGGATCCGGATCGGTCAGGGAGAGCCCGTGTTTAACCATGCCAGCTCCAGTCCCCACAGCCGCGATGGACAGGTCGTGGGCCGAGGCCATGGCCTTCACCTCATCCACATCGATGAAGTCAGGTCCGGGGAGGAAGAGCTCGACGGCGTCAAAGCCCAGTTCGGCAGCCATGGAGAACCCCTCGGAGAGAGGTTGGTGAAAGACAAAGGGCCCGGTCTTGGCCTCAGGTACCTGCGCTAGGGTTATGGCGGACTTCATAATGCGGGGGAGGGGATGGGTGGGTGTTGAATGTAAGTGAGTCAAGGGATTTCCGGAGGTTTACGATGGTTCTCGACGGCCCGGGTTGAAGAGGTAGAAGAAGAGCATAGCATATGGTTGCTACATCAGCATGAGTTACATCGTATGGTAGCTATCCTCATGAGACCTCTGGGATTGATGACTGGAGCCGTGTTCGTTGCGGCAGGGATCGCTGCGGCGGATGCAACAAGGGAGTTCAAGGAGAAGATCGAGCCCTTGCTGCAGGATTATTGTTATGACTGCCATGGAGATGGCGCGAAGAAGGGGGATATTTCCCTCGACGACTTCAAGGATGTTTCCAGCCACCTTGCAAATCACGACCTGTGGCTTCGGGTATGGAGGAATGCGAGGACCCATCTCATGCCGCCTGCCGAGGAGGATTTTCAGCCCTCTCCCGAGGAGAGACAAACCCTTACCTCCTGGATTGAGAGTAACGTCCTGAAGCTGGACCCCGAGAATCCGGACCCGGGCCGGGTGACCATCAGGCGCCTCAACCGTGAGGAGTATCGCAATACGATCGGTGACCTGGTGGGAGTAAGTTACGATGTTGATGATAACTTTCCTCCGGACGATACCGGGTTTGGGTTCGATACGATTGGAGACGTCCTGACGATTTCTCCCCTGCTCCTGGAGAAATACCTCATGGCGGCGGAGAGGATCGCAGAACTGGCACTTCCCCCCACGGTGGTGCGGAGACGTCCGATCTTGATTGACCCGGGGAACTTTCGTGAGCGGGGAAATAATCAGCAGAGCGCACGCTTCATGGAAGCTGACAAGGAGCATACGGTGGGGGCAGATCGCAGGTTCAGCAAAAAGGGAACATACAATCTGGAAATCAGTTACCGGATCGAGAATGAACGAGGACGACCGGAGGGCCAGACAGCAAAATGGAGTATACTGCTTGATGGCAAGGAGCTAGGACAGGTGGAGGTGAGCGGTGCCCGCCGTTCCAGAGGAGTCTTCAAGAGGGAGATTGAACTGAGTGAGGGAGATCACCGTTTTGAATTCTCCATGGTCCCGGGAAAGCCAGGCGAGGGGGAAGGGACCTGGGGAGTGCGGGTTGAGGACTGCAGGTTGGTCCGCCAGGCAGGAAGCGAATGGGAGCTCTACCCGGAAAGCTACCGGCGGATCTTCTTCAAAGGTCTCCCCCCGGAGGGTGAGGTGGAGAAAGAGTCCTACATGCGGGAAATCGTGGAAGAGTTTGCGACCAGGGCTTTCAGGCGCCCGGCAGAGAAAACCACGGTGGACCGCTTGACCGGAATGGCGCTGAGTCGAACCCGGGAGGAGGGTGCCAAGTTTGTAGACGGAGTGAAACTGGCGGTTACCGCCGTCCTGACCTCTCCCCGTTTTCTCTTTCGGAGTGAAGTGCAGGCCGAGCCTGACAACCCGGGGATGGTCGTTGCGGTGGATGAGTTCTCCCTGGCTTCGCGCCTTTCCTATTTCCTATGGAGTTCCGCACCTGATGAGGAATTACTCGAACTGGCCTCGAGGGGGCAGTTGCGTGACAATCTGCGATCTCAGGTTGACCGAATGCTGGCTGACCGCAAGGCCGATCGGATGGTCCGGAATTTTGTTGGCCAGTGGCTGCAGGCGCGTGATCTCCGTGGATTGAATATTGATGTGCGGCGAATCCTCGGGGAGCGCAACAAGAGGTTAGCAGAGCGCATCTTTGACCAGGAGATCCGGCGGGACATGATGACCGAGACGGAACTTTTCTTCCAGCACATCTTGAAGGAGAACCGCCCGGTATTGGAATTGCTCAATGCCAAGTATTCTTTCCTCAATGAGCCTCTGGCCAAATTCTACGGTGTTCCCGGAGTCAAGGGGCGGGAGCATCGCCGGGTGGACTTCGGGGAAGATCTGTGGGCACGCGGGGGGATTCTCACGCAGGGGACATTCCTGATCGTTACCTCACAGCCGACCCGGACTTCTCCGGTGAAACGAGGCCTTTTCGTCCTTGAGAACATTCTGGGGACTCCCGCGCCCCCAGCTCCGCCTGATGTCCCGGAACTGGAAGAAGCGAAAAAGGAGGTGACTGATGGAACGATGAGGGAGCTGATGGTCGCTCATCGCCAGAAGGCATTGTGCAGGTCATGTCATGAACGCATGGATCCGATCGGGTTGGCGCTTGAGAATTTCAACGCGATTGGGCAGTGGAGAGATGAGGAAGAAGGTAAGGCTATTGACAGTGCAGGCCAGCTCGTCACTGGAGAGAAGTTCTCCAACGTCATGGAGTTGAAGGAAATCCTGGCCAGCTCGAGGAAGCAGGACTTTTATCGGTGCCTGACGGAGAAGATGCTGACTTATGCCTTGGGGCGGGGTGTTGAGTATTATGATGCCCCTACCGTTGATGCTATTGTTGCTCGATTGAATGAAAAGGAGGGGAGAATGGTGGACTTGGTCTACGGGATTGTGGAGAGTGTCCCCTTCCAGAAACGTCGGGGAGATGGCGATCGGTTGCAAAACTAGGGCTTCCTGATGTAATTCCTTTGAGCGACGATTTCTGTACTAAGATTCAGTAAAATAGCGTATACTGCAGCCACATGAGCCACACCAAGATGTTACCGGGCCGAAGAGCCTTTCTGAGGGGACTGGGAGCCAGTGTTGCCCTTCCCGGATTGAGTTCCATGGGAGTGGCCCGCGCTGCTGCTGGTGCCCGGGGAGTGACGGCCAGTGGAGCTCCGTTGCGCATGGCGTATCTCTGCCTTCCCAACGGAGTGATCATGAATAAATGGCGCCCACAGGGAACCGGAAAGGATTTTGTCTTCAACGAGTCGATGAAGTCCCTGGAGGGATTCCGGTCCGATCTGCAGATCCTCAAGGGGCTTGAGCAGGCCAATGGCTGGGGCGGGCGGGATGGTGCAGGCGATCATGCCCGTGGGAATGCAACGTTCCTGACCGGTTCGCGTCCAAGGAAGACTTCAGGATCAGACATCAGGCTGGGCATCTCAGTGGATCAGATGGCGGCAAATCATCTCGGGAGGGAAACTCGTTTGCCCTCGCTTGAGCTCTCCTGTGATGGAGTACGCAAGTCAGGCAACTGTGATTCGGGTTACTCCTGTGCCTATCAGTACAACATTTCGTGGCGCTCTGCTACTCAACCCATGACGCCTGAGTCAAACCCAAGGCTCGTCTTCGAGCGTCTGTTCGGAGGAGGTTCACGATCGGAACGAAATGAGAGCCGTGCCATACGCAGGGCGGAGAAAAGGTCTATTCTCGACTTCGTTCTCGAGGATGCCAAGGCAATGGAAAAGAACCTGGGACGTAACGACCAGCAGAAGCTTGATGAGTACATGACGGGTGTGCGTGAAATCGAGCAGCAGATCGAGAAGGCCGAGAGTATGGGGCCACCGCCGGACCCGGGTGTGGCAGCTCCGGAGAATGGCATTCCCCGCAACTACCATGAGCACATCAGGATCATGTTCGACATGATGATTCTGGCTTTTCGCTCAGACCAGACAAGGATAGCCAGTTTCCTGCTTGCTCATGACGGGAGCAACCGGAATTTCCCGACCCATGGAGTGAGAGAGGGTCATCATGGCCTTTCCCATCACAGGGGTGATCGTTCCAAGATCGAGAAAATCTCGAGAATCGATACGTTCTACCTGGAGCAGCTTGCGTATTTCCTGGAGCGTATGCGCACTACCAGGGATGTTGATGGCAAGCCCCTGCTCTATAACTCGATGATCGTCTGGGGTGGTGGACTCTCCGATGGGGATCAACACACTCACAACGATCTCCCCATCATCCTGGCGGGGCATGCCGGAGGCAAGTTCCGTACCGGGAGGCATCTGGATCTCAAGTCCGATCTTCCATTGAACAACCTCTACCTGCGGATGCTGGAGGAGGTTGGTGCACCAGCGGGACGCCTTGGTGATTCGACCGGGATCCTGAAGGAAGTGTAGTTTTTCCTCTCCACGCGGCCGGGGGTGACCGGCGTTTTGCTGGCATAGGCTGGGGTGCACGGGTATAGAAGGATGACCCGGTTCCGATGAGGCTCTCTACCAAGTTGCTGCTCACCATTTGTGTTCCCCCGGCTCTGATCGCGCTGGTGGGTATCTACGTGGTGAAGACCTCTGAGGACCAGTTACGCGGCTCGATCCAGACTGCGGCGATGGCAGAGGCCGACTCCGTTCAGAGGGAGATTGATCGTCTGCTCAGGGCCCGGACCGCTACTTGGGAGGATTTTGCGGGGGAGGAGAGAGTTCGTGCTGCGCTGGTCAGGTCTAATGAGATGCTCGGAGCGAAGGAGGGACTGATTGAGGGGATCGAGTTGCTCTGGAGCGAGGAGGAAAGGAGAAACTCACTGCCTGAAGGGTTTCTGGATAAATCCCTCATGAGAGAACTGAACTTAACGGTTGAGAGTATGTCTGATCTGAGTGGCGGGACGAGGGTTTTCCAGGAGGTGATACTGACTAACGCCTTTGGCGGGGTGGTGGCTCAGAGCGGGCCTCCTGTCGAATACCTTCATGATGAGAGACCCTGGTGGAAGGAGGCTCGGTCCAATGGGCGGTATATCAGTGACGTGGCGGTAAGGGGGGATGGCGGTTCAGAAGAGGAGGTCACCATCGGGTTCTGTCTCAGGATTGATGGTTCGGAGGGCGATTTCCTGGGAGTGCTCAAGGTGGATATCAGTCTGCAGGAAGTACTGGGCGTGGTTGATTCCCATGCGCGAAGGGGAGGGCGTGATCGAGGAATGGTCCTTTTGAGCAGGGATGGCCGCTTGATCAGGATTGGAGGGAGGGGGAAAACCCGGACTCTGTCGGACGGTAGCCGTTATGTCGTACGTAATGAGAGTGGCGAACTGGAAGGAGAGCAGATCATTGAGAAGGGGGCTTCCGGAAGGGAGCAGGTGTATACGTATGCAAATCCTCCGCAACAGGGAATCGTAAGCAACCTCGGCTGGGTTGCGGTCCACACCGCGGACGTAGACGCTCAGTTTGCCCCGGTTCGGCAACTGCGTAACAATGTCATCCTCGCGGCCGCAGTTGCGACCTTCCTCGGGGTGGGAGTGATGCTCTGGGTAGTTTTCCCTGTTTCCCGTAGAATGAAGAGGTTGGTAGAGGCAACGAGGCAGATAGGGAAGGGAACGATCGAGGCCCCTATTTCCGTTGCAGGGCACGATGAGCTGTCCGAACTCAGCGACGAATTCAACCAGATGAGAACTCGCCTGGGAGAGACCCAGGAGAACCTGAGAAAAGCCATGGAGCAGGCCAACGAGGCAAGCAAGGCCAAGGGGGATTTCCTTGCCAACATGAGCCATGAAATTCGCACGCCTATGAATGCGATCATGGGTATCACGGAACTGACGCTGGGTACCGAACTCACGGAGGAACAGCGCCATTACCAGGTTCTCGTAGAGCAGTCGGCCCACTCGTTGCTCATGCTTCTTAACGACATCCTCGATTATTCGAAGATCGAGGCAGGAAAACTCGAACTGGAAAACCGTGAATTTGATCTGCGTGATTCGGTCGGAGATATTCTCCACACCCTTTCGCCCCGGGCGGTTGAGAAGAACCTGGAACTTGTCTTCCGGGTGGAACCGGAAGTGCCTGTGATTCTTTCAGGTGACCTGACCCGTTTGCGTCAGATCATTGTCAATCTGGTGGGGAATGCCCTGAAATTCACGGATCGCGGCGAGGTCGTGCTCAGTGTGGAGAACAGACATGAACTCGAGGGGCGGGTTGAGCTTCTGTTCAAGGTGAGGGATACCGGTATCGGGGTAAGAGCAGACCGGTTGGAAAGAATTTTCGAGGTGTTCGCTCAGGCGGATAGCTCGACAACCAGGGAGTTTGGAGGTTCCGGACTCGGGTTGGCTATTTCCAAGCGCATCGTGAAAAAGATGGGAGGTGAAATCTGGGTCGAGAGTGTGGTGGGAGAAGGTAGCATTTTTCATTTCACAGCAGTTCTTGATGTTGCTTCGGAACAGGAAGAGAGTGAATCAAATATCCTGCAGTCTCTGGATCAGTTAGCTGTCCTGGTTGTTGACGACAATGCGACTCAGCGACGTGTTGTGGGAGAGATGCTCTATCACTGGGGGATCTCAGGTATTCTCTGTCCAGATGGCGAGAGTGCGCTGGTGGCGTTGGAGAAACTGGAGAGCGAGGGTCGAGAAGCGAAATTGCTGCTTATCGACCGATCCATGCCGGCTATCGATGGGCTTCAGCTTGCGAAGTATATCCGCCGTGATTCACGCTGGTCGGAATTGCCGATGATCCTGCTGACTTCGGTGAGTGATGGAGCTCCAGGCGGGAAAACAGATGAACTTGGAATTACCAAGGTCGTGAACAAACCAATCAAGCAGTCGCTTCTCCTCGATGCCATCATGCTGGCAATGGGAATGGAGGAGAGAAAGCAGGAGGGAAGACGGCGAGACGCGGGAAGGCAAGGGAGGCAGGTTGACTCCATGCAGGTGCTTCTGGCCGAGGATGGGAAGGTCAATCAACTGGTGGCGGTGCGCCTGCTTGAACGCAGGGGGCATCGGGTCACGGTGGTGGAAAATGGATTGGAGGCTGTGAACCGGTCGAGGAAGGAGAATTTTGATGTGATCCTAATGGATATCCAGATGCCGGTGATGAGTGGCTACGAGGCTTCTCAGGAAATCCGGAGGCGGGAGAAGCAGACCGGTATTCACATTCCCATAGTTGCGATGACTGCGCATGCCATGCCGGGGGACCGGGAGGAGTGCATCAATGCCGGAATGGATGCCTATCTGTCGAAGCCGATCGAATCCGACGAATTCTATGCGGTGGTCGAGAGTTACGGATCAGGTGATGGTGTCGGGGAGCCTGCGGGGGCAGTGCCCCTCGCGGGGGGCGATATGAAGGAATTGAAAGGTGCAGATGAGGATGCCGGGGTGACAATCTTCGATGCGGATGCTTTTCGGCAGCGCATCGGGGATGAGATGCTGATGTGTGAGATCATTCGCATTTTTGAGGAAGAGCTGGGACAGATGTGGCAGAGCCTTCTTGAGGCGGAGCGAAAAGGTGACCCTGTGAAGGTCCATGAAGCTGCCCATCGGTTGAAGGGCCTGGTGGGAAATTATTGTGCGAGCCGTGCCTGGTCTTGCGTGACAGAGTTGAATGGACTTGCTGCGGCAGGGGATCTTGCATCTGCGAGTAAAGTAGTGCCGGACTTCGAGAAGGAACTTGGATTACTGGAAGAGGCCCTGAGGGAGTTTCGTGAACTGCTGGAGGTTACGTTGAGCTCCTCCTGAAGTAATGTGGCGCCCCATTGTTGTGTGGGGTCTCGGTATTGCGGGACTGTTCCGGTCGGGAGAGGCCAGTCTTAAGAGAGTGTTCTGAATCGCAGACCGCTTGTCAGAGTTGCAAACCTTTCCGGGATAGGTTGTGCTTGTCTTCATGGGAGTGACGGTCTGGATCAACGGGGCCCTCAAATCTACTGAGGAGGTCGGGATTTCTCCTTTCGATCATGGTGTCACGGTAGGAAACGGCGTATTCGAAACGATGCTTGCTTCCGATGGTAGTCCCTTTGCATTTACCCGTCATTACGAGCGACTTAACAGATCAGCGGAGATGATGGGGCTTTCTGTTCGCTCAAGGGAAGAACTTTGGCGGGCAAGTCTCGAGGTTCTGCAGGCCAATGAACTGGTGGGGTGCAGGTCTCGTCTCCGGATTACCGTGACCGGGGGGCCGGCACCTCTAGGTAGCGAGCGGGGCGAGCAGGGGGAGACCACCCTGGTCGCTGCTTCCCCCTCGGCAGAATGGGGAGAAGCCGAAGATGTAATCGTAGTGCCATATTCGCGTAATGAGCAAGGCGCTCTGGCTGGTATCAAGTCCACATCCTATGGCGAAAATGTAGTAGCGTTGGCCGAAGCCAGAAGAAGGGGAGCGGGTGAGGCTATCTTTGCAAACACGAGGGGAGAATTGTGTGAAGGAACAGGGTCTAACGTATTTCTAGTCAGCGGGGGCCTTCTGGTTACCCCTCCTTTGTCGAGCGGTTGTCTGGCCGGGGTAACGAGGGCCCTCGTCATTGAGTTGTGCGAAAGGGAGGGAATACTGTTGGAAGAGAAGGCAGTGCCGATAAGCAGTCTGGAACGGGCGGAAGAGGCGTTTCTTACTTCCACGACTCGAGAGGTGCAGCCCATCCGGGAGGTTGATGGGCGTCTAATTTCAAATGTGCCGGGTGAGGTGACTTCCAGGCTCCAACGTTCCTTCCGCGTCCTGATGGATGCCGAGTTGGACCCCTGATGCGGTGATATTTACCAGATCCGCCTTACTCCGTACGTATCGAAGATCTCGTTGGGGCTGACGAGTGTGGCACTCTGTTCCAATGCCTCTGCAACGAGGAGCCGATCGAATGGATCGCGGTGGTAGCCGGGTAGTCTTGCGGTACGTTCAAGGGCAGCCTTGCTCAGGGGCAGGATTTCAAATCCCATCGACTCAACGGTAGCATCGAATTCTTCCCCGAGGGTGTAGGGCAGGCGCAGCCTGCCCAGTCCCGTCTTAATCGCGAGTTCCCAGGAAGTAATGGAACTGATGAGGGATCTGGAGTCCAGGCTCTCGATGAGATCCGCCGCAGTCTCGGAGAGCTCGGGTGCTCCTTCCAGAAACCAGACCACGGTATTGGAGTCGAGCAGTAGATTCATGGCTGGCGTTCGAGGAATGAGGACCAGCTGCCCTGAGGCGACCGGACCCCGGGACAGGTCCCGGGGTCCGGCAAGGCAGGGGGGTTCGCAGGGCAGCAGTAAAGGGGAGGTGGGACAGCTTGGGGTTTCCGGGAACAGATGACCCGGATAGGGTTCTACAAAGGTTCGTCGAAGTCATCGGCCATCCAGAAATTGGAACCACTGGCCGATCCTCGAAGAGGGGAGCTTGTCTGTGCGCTGGGGGGGCGGAGTTCGGCTACGGCCCGTCCATGCTTGGTGATCTGGATCACCTCACCCTGCGACATGATCTCAGCCACCAAGGCACTCAATTTTGTTTTGGCCTCAAAGATCCCAATCCTTCTCACTGAGAACAGACTAGTCTAACTAGTTTGTTTTTAGAAGATGAAAATGAGCAATGCTCATATTTAATATAAAAACCTTAATATAAGATGATTATGATTTAATTAAGGCGAGTCCGGGAATTGGCTGGATGCGTTTTCCAGGGGAAAAAGAGACCTCGACCGTCCAGCGACCGCAGGCTCAGAACCTGAGGAATTTCCTCAGGCGCTCCAATTTGCCTTGGTATGGAGCCTTAACGAGAAAGGGGTCTTTTCCGAGCCAGCGGCGGGTGACCGGACGCTGGTAGGTGAAGTTCTCGAAACCCGCAAGTCCGCGGTAGCGGCCCATGCCGCTTCGGCCCAAGCCCCCCATGGGGAGGAAGTGATTGGTTCCGGTCTTCATCACATCGTTGAAGCAGACTGCTCCGGAGGGCAGGGAATCTGCGATGATTTCACATTGCTGGCGGTCAGGGGAAAAGAAGTAGAGAGCAAGCGGGGTGGGCAGTTCCCGGATCCTGTTCAGTGCCTCGTCGAGGGTACCGTATGAGACGACGGGAAGAATCGGCCCGAAGATTTCTTCCTGCATTGGAGGGCTGGCCCATGAGGTATTGGGAAGGAGTCTGGGTGCAAGGGAAAGTTTTCCGGGTTGATCCTCTCCAAGACAGAGGGCATCAGGGGGAAGAAGATCAAGCAGCCGCTGATAGTGGGTGTGATTGATGATCCGGGCGAGGTCCGGACTAGGAGTTGTCCCGTAGCAGGATCTGATCTCATTCTCTGCATAATGGAGAAACTCATCGTGTGATGTGGAGGGTAGAGCGACGAAGTCCGGGGCAATACAGGTCTGGCCTGCATTGAAGAACTTTCCTGAGACAATTCGTTCTGCCGCTCTTTTAAGGTCGACCCCGTTATCAATCAGGCATGGGCATTTACCACCCAGTTCGAGAATAACAGGGGCGAGATGCGCTGCGCCGGCCTCGGCATAGAGACGGCCGGTCTTCTCGCCTCCGGTATAGCAGAAGAAGTGGAATGGAAGTTCGAGCAGACGGGCTCCGGTTGCAGGTCCACCTTCAATGAGGGAAACGTGTCCAGGGTCAAAGACCGAGGCGATAAGGTCGGCGAGAAAGGAAGAGGTTGCGGGGGCGTATTCGGAGGGTTTCAGGGTGACGCAGTTTCCAGCTGCAACGGCTGAAATCAGGGGGCTGAGAGAGAGTTGAAGAGGATAATTCCAGGGAGAAGCAATGAGGACCTGACCAAAGGGCTCCCTTCTGATTTCGCTCCGGGCCGGCCAGAAGTAAAAGGGGTTCCGGGCGCGCTCCGGTTTTTGCCATCGCCTGAGATTCCTGAGGCAGTGTTTCAGGTCTGCCTGTACAAAGTGTATTTCTGCCAACCAGGCTTCGAGAGCAGGTTTGCCGAGGTCCGCATGAAGAGCCACGAGGGCATCCTCGCTGCGCTTTTCCAGTTGTGTCGCAAGGCTTTTTAGCCTGTCCCGGCAGTAGGCAGGGTCCCTTGATAGCCCGCTCTCGAAGAAGGCTTTCTGTCCCTTGAAAACGGAGGTGGCTGTGCAGGAAGAGGTGGGCATGTCCTGATCTGCCGCCGACTGTGACCGAGAATCAGAAAGTCCTCAACCTTTCTGGAGGCCTCCTTTGCGATTGAATCATGAGAGATCTCACTGATCATGGGGCAGGGTGATCCCACAAGGGTTAATGTCCAAATGGCCAATTCCTCTTCGCAACGAAATAAGTCTGTCGTCGTAATCGGTGCCGGCCTCGGAGGGCTCTCAGCAGCGATTTCACTCCGTGCGGAAGGTTTTGATGTTGAGGTTGTGGAGAAGAACGACCGGATTGGCGGAAAACTCAACTTCAGAGAAATTGATGGATTCGGTTTCGATCTTGGGCCGTCCATTTTCACTCTCCCGCAGTTCTTCCGGAGCCTCTTCGAGCGGTCGGGAAGGAAGATGGACGATTATCTGGAGTTGGAGAGAGTGAACCCCCACTGGCGCAATTTCTTTGAGGACGGGACGGTGATTGACCTGGATGATGATTCAGAGGTCATGCGCAGGGAACTGGCAAAGTTGTCCGGTGACCCGGATCATCATTGGCGCCAGTTACAGAATTTCCTTACCTATGCGAGGGGGCAGTATGATCTGGTAAACGAGGGGTACTTTGCCAAGGGGTTGGATAATCTGAGGGAGTTTATCTGCCATTATGGTTTCCGTAAACTACTGTTCAGAATGGATCATCGTAATAGCATGGCGGGATCCATCGCCAGACACTTCGATGATGATTACCTCCGGAGAATCTTCGAATATTTCATCAAATATGTGGGGTCTTCGGCGCTCGATTCTCCGGGCTATATGAACATGATGCCGGTGATCCAGTTCGATTACGGGTTATGGTACGTGAAGGGTGGAATGTATAATCTCGCGCGGGGACTGGGTCGCCTTCTTGAGGATCTGGGGATAAGGCTGCGCCTGGGGCAGGAAGTGAGCGCAATTGACCGAAGTGGCGGGCGCACGGTAGGAGGAGTGACCCTCGAAGGAGGGGAGCAACTAACTGCCGATTACGTGGTCTGCAACATGGAGGTTCTGCCAGCCTATCGAAAGCTGCTGAGTGAACCTCCATCCTTCATGAAGAAGCTGGAGCGTTTTGCCCCTGCCTGTTCCGGCTTGGTGCTTCATCTGGGAACGGATCGGATTTATCCTGAGTTGGCTCATCACAATTTCTTTTATTCACAGAACCAGAGGAAGCATTTCCATTCCGTTTTCCAGGAAGGAAAACTGCCGGAGGATCCAACCATCTATCTGGTGGCTCCAACCCGGACTGACCCGGGCAAGGCGCCGGAAGGTTGCGACAACCTGAAGATTCTACCGCATATTCCCCCGATCAACCCGGAGAGCCCCCACTCCATGGATGATTATATTGCCCTGAAGGAACGGGTGATCGACAAACTTGAGCGAATGGGCCTGACAGACCTGCGCAAGCACACGATTGTCGAGGACCTTCTGACTCCCCCGGACATTGAGCATCTTTACAACTCGAACCGTGGTTCAATTTATGGGGTAGTATCCGACTGGAAGAAGAACAAGGCGTTCAAGGCTCCCAAGCAATCCAGCAAGTATCACAACCTCTTCTTTACCGGGGGGAGTGTCAATCCGGGGGGAGGGATGCCGATGGCGATCCTCTGTGGGCAGAAAGTGTGTGATCGGGTCGTGGCCCGGGAGGAGAAAACCAGATAAGCTGAGACAACGTTCTTCCCTTGGGTCATGGAGGTATCGCTATGGATCGTAACCGGACTCAGTTTCCTCTGCTGGCTTGGTTCCTGGGTGATGTGTGCCCGATTTCGTCGGGTGCCGGCAGGGACCGGTGAGAGGCGAGGGCAGGGCTCTCCCCGGATCTCGATTGTGATTCCAGCGCGCAATGAGGAGCGAAATATCGGTCTTCTTCTCGATTCATTGAAGGAGAGTGGAGCTCATGAGATCATCGTGGTGGATGATCAGTCAGAAGATGGGACTGCGGAAGTCGCTGCCCGGGGGGGAGCTCATGTTATCAGTGGGGAAGAGCCCCCGGAGGGATGGCTTGGAAAACCCTGGGCCTGTCATCAGGGGTCCCGGATCGCTACCGGTGACTGGTTTCTTTTTCTCGATGCGGATACCAGGTTCGTTGCAGGTGGGTTCTCCCGTCTGGTCAGGCTGGCAGAGGGAAAACCCATGGTTCATTCGGTCTGTCCGTATCATAGCGTGCGGGATCTTTATGAGCAGTTATCGGCCTTTTTTAATGTGACCATGATCCTGGGCATGAACGCATTCACGCTCAAGGGGGCGGCTGCGCGTGACATTGGACTCTTCGGACAGGTCATGCTGGTGTCGCGGGAACACTACGATCATGTCGAGGGGCACACCCTGGTGAAGGGGCAGGTGCTTGAGAACTTCCATCTTTCCCGGCATTTTTCTGCGGCAGGAATATCGAGCAGGTGCTGGTTGGGTAGAAACACGATTGTCATGCGGATGTTTCCGGGAGGACTGCGGGATCTCGTGGCAGGGTGGAGCAAGGGAACGGTTTCGGGTGCCAGTAACACGGCTGGAGCAGCCCTGCTGGGAGTTTCGGCCTGGATGTCTGGCCTTTTCATGTCGGCTGTCCCGGTATGTTTCGCGTTTCTCGCTTCACCTGACCTCGCAGCAGTAATGCTCGGTCTCTACCTTCTCTGGGTTCTGCAGTGCGGCTATTTATTCCGCGCGGCGGGAAGATACTGGTTGTTGACCGCGCTGGCCTTTCCTGTGGGCCTTGTCTTCTATCAGCTTGTGTTCTTCCAGGCCCTCTGGCGGAAGAGGAAGGGAGGAACCATCAAGTGGAAGGGCCGCCATGTTTCTTGAGCTCCCCGGTGTCCTGATCGTGGTTCTCAATATTGTGGTAATCCCACTTTGCCATTTGCTGCCCTCATGGATTCTGACGCGTGCTTCCGACCGGAGGTTTCGCCCGGATTCATTCCTTTTCCGGGCCCGTAGATGGGAAAGGGAAGGGAGGGTTTATGAGCGGTTCTGCGCGGTCCGCTCGTGGAAGGATTTTTTGCCGGATGGGGCCTCATGGCTGGGAGGGTTTCCAAAGAAATCCCTCATGGGTAGTGATGCAGCCTATTTGTCTGCCTTCAGGGTTGAGACCTGCCGCGGTGAACTGGCACATCATGTCCAGATTCCTTTTGTCCTGATCACCCTCGTCTGGAACCCATGGCCCCTCGCGGCAATTATCATCATGGGATACGCGTTGCTTTCCAATCTTCCCTGTATCGTAGCCCAGCGCCATACCCGTCACCGCCTTTCCCGCTTGTTGTCTCAACTTGAAGAGAAGAGCCGCCATAAAGGATGATGAAAAGAGCTCTCCCTTTTGTCGTGGTAGCCCTGGTCGGAGTTCTCGCGGTTCTGGCGATCATGCGTGTGCGGTTTTCTCCGGATGTCTTTGAGTTGCTCCCGGAGGATCTTCCTGAAGCGCGGGGTATGGAGCAGATTAACCGTTTCTTCAGCAGGGACGCTCAGCTCATTGTGACGGTCCAAGGTAGATCCAGCCGGGCCGTGGAGGAAGCGGTGGTTGCGCTGGGGGTGTTCCTCCGGGAGAAGGAAGAACTGGTAGCTGATCTGTTTCAGGAACTGAGTTTTGAAAGGTTGGTGAAGGAGGGAGGACCACTTGTAGCATGGTCCTGGTTCAATGGCCCTTCGGAGAGGTTAACCTCATTGCAGGGGAGGCTTGCAGCTGGTCGGTCAAGGGTGCGGCTGGAGGAGTCGCTTTCTCGAATCGGTGATGCATTTGCGGCGGAGAATGCCTTAATTCTTAGCTATGATCCCCTAGGCTTGGTGGACGGGGGCACGGAAGAGGGCGGGCAAGATGCGCTTGGGACAGATCCGATGCGTTCGCCGGCAGGGGACTTTGAGATATTATATGTAGAAGGGAAGGGGGTTGATTTCTCGAATTACCGGGAGGTGCGGCACTGGCTCGATGAGATGGGAATGGGGTTGAAAGAGTGGCTTCAGAACTGGAACGGCGCCCGGGAAGAGGAGTTGCAGGTTGAAGTGACGTTGACGGGGACCCCGGCCTTCATGGCCGAGATTGGCTCGGAAATGGAACAGGACATGACTGTGTCCGTGGTTCTCACGGTGGTTCTTATCTCGGTTCTGTTCTTCCTTTTGCACCGTCAACTCGCTCCGCTCTCCTGGCTTCTTGCCGCGATGATGGGGGTCCTTGCGGTGACTCTTACCATTGCGGAGCTGGCCCTCGGTGAGCTGAGTGTCATGAGTGTTGGATTTGCGGCCATCCTGATGGGGTTGGCGGTGGACTACGGGATCGTCCTGTATCGCGAGGCCCTGGGATCCCCCGGGAGTGCCCGGAAGCTTCGGCGAGCTGTAGGCCCGGGTATCTCGTGGGCTGCGGTAACGACCGCGGCTGTCTTCCTGAGCCTTAACCTGAGTTCGCTGCCGGGGTTGGCAGAGCTTGGGAACCTGGTTGCGCTTGGCCTTCTGGTTGGAGCAGTTGTCATGTTGTTTGGATTTGCTCCGTTGGCCTCGGGCTTGGCCCGGCGCCGGCCTTTGGTGGGCTTCCGGGACTGGGTTCCTCCCACTCCGGGCAATGGAATTGCGGTAACGATATCCGTCTGTGTGCCGCTATGTGCCATCGGATCGCTGGTTTTCGGAAAATGGCCAGGGCTGGAGTCCAATTTCCATCCTTTCAGGATGAAAGAGAGCCCGGCGCTGGTCAGTTGGAAGGAGATGCGCGAGCAGCTTCAAGGGGAGAGCAAAAGCACCCCGGCGGTAATCACGGCTCCGGATTTTGAACAACTCCATGCGGAACTGGAAGCGTTTGGGGAAAGGGCGAAGATTGCGCTGGATGCAGGGTTGCTGGACCGGGTGATCCTTCCCAATTCCTGGGTGCCGCATCCCGGAAATCAGCGTGGGAATTTGGAGGTTTTGAGAGAGCTTGTGGCTGAACGAGGGAGGCTTCTTGGGGAAATGGATGAGGCAGGATTTACGGATGAAGGGGTGAGCCTTACACGGAGCGTAATGGATTCGTGGGAAAGGTATCTCGGCGAATACGAGGAAGGCGGAGCCGTGCTTCCGGCAGGCCGGATGGGAAAGTGGACGGTTGCCCGGATCGTACAGGAACAGGACGGAGCAGTGGCAGCTATTGCGGCCTTGAGACCCGTAAACCCGGGAGACCGCAGCTGGGTGGAGGCCGTCTGTGACGAGAGCGCCAATGTGGCAAATCTAGCCTCCCTGGGAACGGCTCTTAATGAGCGCATCCGGGAGGATTTGTGGAGGATCTTTCTGCCGATGCTTGCTGTTCTTGTTCTTGTCCTGGCGCTCGTCTATCGCTCGTGGAGAGATCTGGTCCTGACACTCCTGAGCCTTGTATTTGGTGGGGCGGTCCTCGTCATTCTCACAGTGTGGACCCCTCTTTCATGGAATTCCTTCAATGTATGCGGGGTGCCGCTACTCTTCGGGACCGGCCTCGATTTCAGCATCCACATGCTCTTTGCGCTTCGGCGTAGTGGCGGCAATCTGGTCGAAGTTCGCAGGGGGATGGGCAAGGCCGTATCTTTTTGCGGGCTGTCCTCTGCAATTGGATTCGGGTCATTGGCCACCGCCTCGGCACAAGGCCTCTCGAGCCTGGGAGTCGTGTGTGCAGCGGGCATCCTGGTGAATACTTTTGTCGCGGTAGTCCTCCTGCCGTCGTGGTATCGGGTTCTTCATTCTGGGGCGAAATCTGGGCCTGACAGAGTTTCGCCGGTCACATAATCTTATCCCAGATGCATTTGATGACAGTTAATGTCCTCCTCATCGGAGTCCTGAGCGTGGGCCTGCTCCGCGCGGATACGGGGGAAACTGCCGTAAAGCAGTGGCTGGCCACCAATCTTGATGTTGATACCCTCAAGGTGGAATTTACCCAGACGAGGAAATTAACCAGTTTGAAATCGGTTATTCGACAGAAGGGGACCCTGTGGGTTGACCGTCGGGGAGAAGGAAGCTTTCGCTGGCAGACGGGCGACCCTCCGGAGACCATAGTGACCCGCGAGGGAGGACAACTACTCATCGTCCGACCGCGTTCCGGCCAGTACGAGCGGCGTCCGGCGGGGGAGAGCGGGAGCATTATGGCTGTATTGGCAGAGGGATTTCCCCGCACCCTGGACGAATTCCAGCGGAAATATCATTTGGTCGGGGTAAAGAGCCGGGGTGAGGTGAACCGTATCAACGTGCAGCCACGGGGGCAGTTGGACCGGGGGGTCCAGATTCTCACTTTTGTGACAAGTAGATCAAGAGGGGTCCTGCAGGCCCTTGAAGTGAAATTGCGGGATGGGTCTTCACAGCAGATCGTATTTGACAAGGTGGAGAGAAGGCTCCCTCTTAGTGCCGAACTCTTCAGCCCCGATCTCTCTGGCTATCAGGCGACGAAGTTCAAGTGATTGCACCGTAAGATGACTGCTCATCGTAAGAATGCTGACCGGCATATTGTAGTGGTGGGGGCTGGTCCCGGAGGGCTCACCTCGGCCATGATCCTGGCTCATCGTGGATTCCGGGTTACGGTGGTGGAGAAAGCCGGGCAGGTTGGCGGCCGCAGTGCCTGCCTGCAGGCTGGTCCTTATTCCTTTGATACCGGCCCCACTTTCCTGCACCAGAAGTATACCCTCGAGGAGATGTTCCTGGAAGCGGGTCGGAATCTGGATGACGAACTGGATCTGGTCCAATTGGACCCCATGACCCGCCTTAAGTGGGGAGAGACTTCGTTGGATACCACCTCCGACTCGAACAGGATGGCGGAGGAGATCGAGAAGGTGTTTCCCGGGGAGAGTGAGGGATTCTGGCGCTTCATGTCTGATCATGAGGAGAAGATCCGTATACTCGTGCCCTGCCTCAGGTGCNCCTACAGTGANCTCAAGGATCTGTTCCGAAAGCGATTGCTTGACGCCGTTCCTTACGTTGCCACCAGGGACTCGGTTTTCTCACTTCTGGGAGACTACTTCAATGATGAGCGTCTGCGACTGGCATTCACCTTCCAGTCCAAATACCTTGGGATGTCTCCCTGGAAGTGTCCGGCCCTTTTCAGTATTCTTGCCTTCCTTGAATATCGTTTCGGGATCTACCACGTCCAAGGTGGGATCAGCAGGATCTCGGACAAGATGGCAGAGATCGCCGAGCAGGAAGGAGCAGAGGTTCGTCTTAACTCATGTGTCCGGGAGGTCTTGAGCGAGGGATGGGAGACCAGTGGGGTGGTGCTTGAATCGGGAGAGGTTATCAAGGCCGATGCGGTGGTCCTCAATGCTGATTACGGGCATGCTGCCACCCGTTTGTTGAATGGTCATAACGTATCCGAGGAGAAAATGCGGAGGAAGGGGTTCTCCTGCTCGACCTTCATGCTCTACCTCGGACTTGATAAACTCTACGGGGATGAGCCTCACCACCAGATTCTCTTTGCGAATGACTANCACCGGAACGTGAATGAAATCCAGGAGGAGCGCACGGTCTCGCAGGACATGTCGATCTACGTGAGGAATTCTTCGATAACAGATCCCCTGGTCGCTCCGAAGGGGCACTCTAATCTATATGTCCTGGTTCCGACTATCAACACGCGCCACGAGATAGACTGGGCAGGGATGCAAGCGGCCTATCGAGACAAGGTGCTTGACCGGATAGTGGCGCAGACCGGGATGAAGGACCTGCGGGACCACATTGTGGAGGAACGGATTATCACTCCGCAGAACTGGGAGGAAGATGGTTCGATCTTCATGGGAGCGACCTTCAATCTCAAGCATACCCTGAATCAGTTGCTTTATCTGCGCCCTCACAATCGGTACAGTAAGTTCCGCAATCTTTACCTGACCGGGGGAGGAACCCACCCTGGCAGTGGGTTGCCGACCATTTACGAGTCAGCGCGTATCAGCTCGAACCTGATTTCCGAGCAGTTCGGATCGACATACGAGCCGGTGGATCTGACGACCCCCGTGCTTGAAGCCAGTCGCTGAGGACAGGAGAGCGGGGTGCTGTGGCCGGAGGGTGACAGATTGCCGCGCAAAGCCAGTTTGGGATACCGCAGGGAAGAACCCGGATTTATTTCTGGCAGGCAGGGGGGGTGCTTTGTAGCGTCGCGCCCCCTGAATCCAAGTGCTTCAGGACATTAAACAGTCTCCTGTTATCATGCCAGACCACTTCCCTAACGTCTCAAAGATTGAATTTGAAGGGCCGGATTCGGACAATCCGCTCGCATTCCGACACTATAATCCTGACGAACTCGTCGCCGGGAAAAGTATGAAGGAGCACCTGCGTTTCGGTGCAGCCTACTGGCACTGCATGCGCAATCCTCTGGGAGACCCCTTCGGAGACGGAACAGCCCTCATGCCCTGGGACGATGGGAGCGAGTCCTTGGACAATGCCCTGGCCAGGGTTCCTGTGTTCTTTGAATTCCTCGAAAAGTCACAGATTGATTATTACTGTTTTCATGACCGGGATGTCTCTCCGGAGGGCGCGACCTGGGCCGAGACCCACTCAAATCTGGAACGGGTAACCCAGGAACTCAAGGGTGCCCAGGACGGGAGCGGGAAGAAGTTGCTCTGGGGGACCGCCTGCCTCTTTGCTCACCCCCGGTATGCCCAGGGAGCTGCTACCTCGCCGAGTGCCGATGTCTTTGCCTACGCGGCAAGTCAGGTGAAGCACGCCCTTGAAGCGACTCATGCCCTCGGGGGTGAAGGCTATGTCTTCTGGGGAGGGCGGGAAGGCTATGCCTCTCTCATCAACACCGACATGAAGCGGGAGCTCGATCACCTTGCCCAACTCCTTCACATGGCTGTTGATCACGCCAAGAAGATAGGATTTACCGGACAATTCTATATCGAGCCCAAGCCCCGGGAGCCTTCCACCCACCAGTATGATTCAGATGCCGCGGCCTGTTTGAACTTCCTCCGGGAATACGACCTGCTGGACCACCTGAAGCTGAACATCGAGACGAATCACGCTGAGTTAGCCGGTCACACGATGGAGCATGAACTGGACGTGGCTTCCGCGGCTGGAGCCCTTGGGTCGATTGATGCGAACCGTGGGGACCAGTTGATCGGCTGGGATACCGACCAGTTCCC
>PAQU01000072.1 GCA_002709395.1 Roseibacillus sp.
TTCATCCGCGATGTTCGCAAGGCCCTGGAATCTCCCAGCCTGCCTTTCGTGATAGCGGGGAGCGGATTTGGCGGATGGGGGCAGACAGTCGACCGCAGACTCATGATCATGAAGGCGCAGCATGCCGTTACTACGTATGACGAATTCAGGAACAACACCCGCTATGTGGAGACCCGGGGATTCTTCCGTGACGGGTCAGTCTCTCCCAGGCCAATCCGATACCACTGGTGCTGTAATGCCGAAACCTATTGGTTGATCGGAGAAGGAATGGGTCGGGCCATGGTTGAACTACTGGGGGGCCCCAAGGCGCCCCCTAATCCAGAGGCCCCCTGAAATCTTCGTCCGGGCAGCCTGCCTCCGGCCCTCCCTCTTTCCCTCTGATTGGATAAACAGATGCTGATTACCCTCACCACAGATTTCGGAACCAGCGACTGGTTTGTGGGAACGATGAAAGGGGTTATCTCGGGGATTGCGCCGGCTACCCGCATTATTGACATCACCCACAAGGTTCCTCCGGGCGGCCTGCTCGACGGAGCCTTTGCCCTCTCCGCTTCCTCTCCCTATTTTCCCCCCGGGACGATTCATGTCGCCGTGGTCGACCCGGGGGTGGGCAGCAGTCGAAGGGCTATCACCCTGCGCACCCAGCGAGCTATCTTCATCGGACCTGATAACGGGGTGCTTTCCTGGGCCGTCAGGGAAGAGCAGATCGAAGAAATAAGGGTTATTAACAACGACAGCTGGTTACTCAATCCTATCAGTCACACCTTCCACGGGCGTGACATCTTCGCACCGGTCGCCGCCCACCTCGCCGCAGGAGAGCGCTTTGAAGATGCTGGGGATCCAACGGACGACTTTGTCCGCCTGCCCTGGCCCGAACTCTCGACCGGTGATCATGAACTCCGGGGTGAAGTGGTATACATCGACCGTTTTGGCAACGCCATTTCCAACCTTCCTTCCGGTGCCTTTCCTGCCGGCTTATTGGAGGGCGACACGGTCACCGTGAGTTGTGGGGGGCGTTCCGCCCCGCTCCGGCATTGCTACACGGATGCAGCCCCCGGAAAGCCCCTTGCCATCATGGGCTCAAGTGACCTCCTTGAACTCGCTATCAATGGAGATGACTTCGCCGAACAAAACGGCATCGAAGTAGGGTCACCGGTAATTGCCAGATGGAAAGAACGATCCTGACGCTTACTCACTCCCCTCCACGTAAACACGATAGAACCGCTGACCCTCCCCGATCGCTCGAGGGTCCAGCTGAGAGGTTCCCGGGCCCACGGCCCTGATCCCTGAGGATGCTTCCTGCCAGTTGATCATATCTGAACTGTATTCCAGGGCGTAACTTCTGCCCGGGACACTGCTCCACGTCACCGTGACGAACCCGGTAACCGGGTCCTTGACCAGCCTCGTGATCCTGAAGAGGGACGTGCCATCGAGCGGATCTGTCCCCGCCTCGGCCTCCGCCCCATCCAGAGATCCGTCAGAATCAGTATCAGGGTTCAAAGGGTCTGTTCCCGCAAGTGCTTCATCGGTGTCATTCAACCCATCCCCATCAGAATCAAGGAGCACTCCCGCTCCCGGGGTTCCTCCCGCCACCGCACTAGCCCGCCAGTTGGCCGGGTCATTGTAATTACCCTCGGTATCAATCACCTCGAGAGATGGGCCCTCCCCGGCAGGAGTGACGGGCCAGGGCTCTACCGTATCGTACTCAAAGTCATGAATGATATTACCGGAATCATCACGCAGAACGATGTTTTCCCCATTGTTGGAGAGTGCCCCCCCGGACCACTCGCCTGCAATCCGGACTGTATTTCCATACTGCGCCCGGAAAGCCTCTATATCCGCTACCACCACGGCATGCTCTTCAGGTCCCAGGGTCTGAGACGTGAACGTAAAGGCGTCAAAGGGGTCGCCTCCATCAAACCTGATCCCATCGAGTTCCAGGGGAACATTCCCGGTATTGACCAGTTCGATGAACTCCAATGCGTTCCCCTCTACCGGCTCATACATTAGCTCCGTAATCCTGAGATGATCCACTGCCTGACTGGAGACAGACGGATCAATTACCATGGCATAGTCAAACCTGAAACGGGATGCCCGGGCGGTATCATTGGCCGCAAAAAGTCCCGCCCGGCCCGCAGTCGCGTCTACCGGTATCGCCCGTGAATAAATCGTGGTCCAGATCCCCGGTTCCAGACGGCGTTCAAAGCGCAGGTTTCTTCCCTCGCGCCGGATTCGAATTACTGCTGTTCCGCCGGAATAGCTCCGGTTGTAGAGCTGGGTATAGGTTCCCCCGCTGGAGCGTTTGACCCGCAGGGCATTCCCATCCTCCATTCCAAAGACATACCGGGTGGAGACCGCTCCTTCCTGCAGTTCAAGGATGAGACCAGCCATGAAATCCCCACGCTGAACCGAATCAAGTGTCATGTCCGTCTGCATTACGAAATCCGCATCGTCAGGAACCTCTCTCCAGATGATGGGGTGAGAGGGGTTCGATCCAGTCAGCGGACTGGCCTCCATGTCACCCAGCTTGATGACCAGGTTCCCTGGCCGATCATCGAGGGAATACCAGGAATTCTCACTGTAGTCATGACGCACATCGACATTCTCCCCAGCCCACCAGCTCTCAAGCAGTTTCCCGGTAAAGGAGCTCCATCCGGAATCAGAGTAGACGGAAACCTCTCGAGCTTCCGAATGGCTCTCCCCCGAATTATCGGAAGCTGTTACCGTGATTGTGTATAACCCAGGAGCACCAAAGATCACCTCGGCTGTATCCACGGTAGGATTTGATAACGTCACCCCGGCGGAAGGATTTACGCTCCATGTAAAGTTCAGGTCACTTCCTTCCGGGTCATAGCTGCCGGACGCATCCAACTCGAGAACGTCAGCTACTGACATATTGAAGGAGTCTGGCTTGGAATCCAGGTCCACGACAGGGTGAGCATTCCCGGACTTGTTCACGTTGACCGTATCGGTATGCACTACATTTCCATCACGATCGAGACCCTGCACCGTGAGGGTCGTGAGGCCCTGCTTGAGCTGGATTCCATTGAGCGACCAGCTCGTTTCCGAATTGAAAACCCATTCGGCCTCCGGGTGGCCAAGAACTTCCACCGAAAACACATTGTAGGGGCTTGTCCCCCGCAATGAGAGGGTCTGCCCACTGGTCCTGATTGTCCCGCCGCCACCCGAAGTCACGTTAAAATCCATGTTCAGGGCATTCGACCCAATGGCGTTGCTCCTCGCATAATTTGCCCGGCTGTTATTGAAGTTGTTGTAGGTAGAAATATTTGCCGAGTAGGAGTTGGAAGCTGCCTCTTCGAGACTGAGCCAGGTACTCAATCGACCCGAGCCCGCAGTATACTTATCCGCCAGCTCCCCGATGTAGTAGTTGAGCCGTTGCCGGACATAGGGCTTGTAGAAGAAATTCCGGACCCCCGAAAGGTTCCCGATAAACTCAGCCGAGGTGCTCCCAAACGTCAGGTCTGAATCCCACTGGGCCAGCTGCCACTTTCCATCAGAGTAGCGACGCAGGAAATACCCGTTCTTCCCACGGTTCCGGGTAAGGGTGTCCCAGTCATCAACCCATCCCCGGACCGCAGCATTCGCCGCCATCAGATCAATATCGGCCAGCCTCTCGATCTCCGCCCGCGTAAAGCTGTCCTGACCGACCTGCTCTACCCAGTTTACAAACGATGAATAATCATACTCGTCCTCCCGGGAACGCTTGATCCACTCTGCGTGATAACGCTCCGGTTCACGTGTTCCCTTGTAACTCCAGTCCGCATTACGCTGGCCCCGGCTCCAGTTGTCCTCAAACCACCATTCGTCATCGATACGGTAAAGCTCTCCCTTCTCCCCCTGCTCCCAGTTTCGCTTGAGGAAATCGTTGGCATTTGGCTCCACGTCCTCCCGCAGTGAGGCACTACTCCCGTTAATGACCACCCTGACAAACTCATTCTCGTTGTAGGCGTGTCCCAGGAGATAGAGCCAGTAGCGGATGATCCGGTTATGATAACCCCGGCCGCCTCCCGCATCATTATCGATCGAGCGCCGGGTATAACCCCGGAAGCGACGATCCCTCGGGGGCTTCCACTTGGCCCGGGACAAGCTTTCACCATCTGAGCGAGTCCAGGGGCTCCCGCTTTTACGGATTTCGGTGTTGTAGATCACTTCGCTCTCATCACCGATGAAGGTCGCATTGAAATACTGGTTCGATAGCCTCGGGAAGGCAAAATTGTTCTTTGACTCCCCGGAGGCTCCTCCTCCCGAGTAGTCGATATCACGAGCCGATATTACAAAGCGTTGCGTCCGCAGGTCACTTGCGATGTTGCTGTTGTCCACTACGTAGAGAGCCGGTGCTTCAGGTGCCATCCTCGGCACATGATTCGTTCCCGCGGAAGAGGAGGCTTCCACATAGAACTGCACGATGGTGTTATCCCCCCGGGAAGGAAGGGTCGTGCTGTAAATGCCATCACCCGCCTCCAAATCTCCACCCACCCCATTATCGTTCATGGCCTGGGTTCCCCAGGAGTTACTCCAGGTGGCGTTGTCCAGTCGATGCCGGAGATTGACTGCTGTCAATGGGCGCACCGAATCAACCCGGGCCGTAATGGTAACAGAGTCCGAAGAGGTGGGAACCGCGGGATTATGCATGATCTCCGAGACGACAGGTATGGGCCGGGATTCCGCCCTCGAATTAGCCCGCCCCGGGGTTCCAAGATTTCTTGGGATGGGAAGGCGAATGATATCTCCGAAACTACGATCCCAGGTATGAACTATCAGGGTTGGCTTGCCATACACCCAGCGGGCCTGGCACTCCCATACCAGGTTGTCATTGTCAGAGATGGAGGTGACATCGATTTCACAGCGATTCGCCTTAACGTCCCCATGCCCTGTCGAAACAACCCGGAATTCGTTGCCCGACATGTAACTCTGATAATGAGTCCCCTGGCACAACCACCCGTTGGAAGCATTTCCATTGGTAACAACCCTTTCTCCCGAATTCGGCAGGAAGTTGGACCCTGTCCCGTTTTCTCTCAGGCTCATGTTCCGCATCGCGATATGGGCATCTCCCACCGCATGCACATGAAGTTCCTTGTAGCTGGAACTTCCTCCGCGTGAATTGTTCTGCAGGTAACGATCAGAGATAGTATAAGTCTCGAACCTTGATTTTTCAGACTCATCTGAATCAGCCCATGCACTCGGACTTGAGTTATCTATATCAGGATGCTTCAGCTCAAGACTGCTTCCCAGACCTCCTGCTAGAAAGGGCCACTCTCCTCCGGTGGCGTAGTGCACTTCGTCCGCCAGGTTACCCCACGAATCAACAAGACAGACCCGCTCCCCGCTGTTACTGAGGTTGCCCTCATAGGGCCCAAGCACCCGTATGCCGGGGTGAGCTTGCCTCGTATAGTCAGGATTGGAGGCAACCACCAGGTATTCCCCCGGAGCAAGGCTGGTGGATGCAGGAAAAGCATAATCAACCCCCTCGTCTATCCGCCAGGCATCCAGACTGATTGTCCTCCCCGAGTTATTATAGAGCTCAATGTATTCACCGTCACGATGACTGGATGGAGGCTCCACCATTAATTCAGTAATCACGATACCGGTTTCCCGTGTCGGATCATTGGCTGCGTTGCGACTCCCTGACTCTGAAGCATAGAACCTTCCCGAACCGTCCGGATATGCCGCCGAATATTCCCTCCCGGAAACCTGCTCGACGACCACTGCATCGATCACCCTGTTTCCGGAATCAACAAGCCAGAGAACCTCATCACCCCCACCCGTGGAGAAGTCCACCTCCCAGCTCCTGAACCCCCGGGGCGCAATTGCCCCGCTAAGGGAAACCTTGTCACTGAAATCCCGTCGACTGGACAGGAAGAGACCAGACATGCTCTGGGTGGTAGTCCCCCCATGATAGAGCTCGACCCAGTCAATATTTCCATCTTCATCGTAATGAACTTCGTTAATCGAAAGAACCGTTCCCAGTTCCGCAGCGCTCGAATTAGCCGCATCCCGGGTAGGCGATGTGAAGAGGAACCAGCTCCCCGCTCCCGCTGGCTTACGGCCGAGTGAGCGACCATCCACTGGCATCGCAGTATCGACGCCATTCACGATGGTGGAACCGTCGCTCTCGGTCAGGTAAACCACGGTAGGGCTGCCTACCGAAAGATTTGCCTCGGAAAAACCAATTGAGGTCAGCCCCCCCGGAGAGATGGTCAAGCTTCCCGGAATCCGGTACTTGGTGAGATTACTGGCTGAATCGCTTAGATACCATCCCCCGATATCTATGTTCGAATCTGTCGGATTGTAGAACTCTACGAATCCATTCCCGTTCTGGGGAAGCACCTCGTTAATCACAATACTGGGCGCATTCGGGGTCGAAATATTCACCCGCGCACCGAAAACCACGTCCGAGCTGGTTGTACTCGTCTGGTGAACTTCCACCGCGAGAACATTGCGACCCTCTACAAGCGGCGGCGCACTGCTGGTCACGACGGCTTCCTCCTCACTGGCATCACCGACCGTCCTCGTGGCGGTAGTGGTATGACCAGCCCCCTCACTTACCCCGACTCCACCAAGCCATTCGCCGTTAAGCCAGAAACCCGCTCCGTCATCAAGAATGGTGTCAATCGAAATACTGGTCCCCTCGACCGTGCCATTGAAGTCAAAGGTCGTGCGAAAGTAATAGGTTATGATATCATTACCGGCTGCGTTCGGGTTTTCGAAAGGGGTGGAGATCCCGGGAGAGGGCACTACTGATGACTCATAGCCATAGAGACCGGGACCCCTGTCCCAACTCGCATCGTTGAAACCCACCTCCTTCCAGTTCGTCCCCTGATTTGAACCATTATCCAGATACCTCCAGCTGTGGTCAAAATTGATGTATGGCAAACCTACCGAAAGGTCGACTTCCGGGTTGGAATAAGGTTCCTCCGCAGCAGTCGGCTCACCCGCCCCGGGAGTTCCTCCTGGTGAGTTGCTGCTCCCCCACTGGCGATAATCATCAATAGCATAGTTATCATTTCTGAGGACCAGACTGTGTCCCCCACCGTCTGCTGAAACAGGCCATGGAAACCTGTCATCGTAGCGGAGAGTGCAGACCATTGCTCCATTCTTATCTCGCAGATTGATACGCTCACCCTCATTGGCCAACGAGCCATTCCACGGGCCCAGGACCCGCACTGAGTCAGGCAATCCGTAGGTTGCCCTGAAAGCGGCAGGGTCTACGCCACAGATCACAATCCGTTCCCAGGGCTTGAGAAAATTATCCTGGTGGTTCGCCGAGTTGTAAGCGGGGAAGTCATAGTCCACCGCTCCACGCAGGCGCCACTGGGCAATATCAAAAACCGTCGCGGTGAGGTTCTCAACTTCGATGAACTCATGAAAACCGGCTGGGGGATGATACATCACCTCCCTGATTACAACCTGCTCTCCCTGAACCTTTGGGAGCGAGCCTGCAGCCAGGAGAACTGTGAGAATCAATGAAAGTTTTTTCATAGGGGTCTTTATGGAGTTAACGCCTTCCTGAGGCCAAGCGAGGTTACAATATCGTTAGTTCTCGTTTAAGCAAAGTTGAATACGCAGTGCTCGTGCCTCTGGATTACGAGTTCTTCTAACCCATTAGAGGCACCACGCTTCCTCCAGCATAGGAAAGACGTCATCAGGGGCCGCCTGCGCTCCCACCTCGGAATCAACGAGACTTGATCCTGCCTTCGCTACTCAACAATGACGCGGTAATACAGTTCGGAGGCTCCTGCCCCTGCATGAGGAAGCCTGGTAGTGGACCCCGTAGCTTCCACCGTGGAAACATCGGTCCAACTTCCCCCGGTCAGATCGGAACTCACCTGCAGGGTATATCGACGACCTGGCACACTATTCCAAGTGGCCTGGGTGGTATTGCCTTCCCGCACAACCTCGGTGAGACGAAAAACCGAAAGACGGTCCAGAGGGTCCGTTCCGGCGTCCAGTTCTTCGCCATCCAGCGTCCCATCCCCATCGGTATCCGGATTAAGAGGATCCGTTCCCGCGGTTTCTTCTTCGCTGTCATCCAGTCCATCGTTATCGATATCACCTCCGGAAAGAACCGTGCCCGGGGTCCCTCCTACCACAAGGCTTGCCCGCCAGTTGGCAGGGTCATTGTAGTTCCCCTCCGTGTCGACAACTTCAAGTGAAGGACCCTGGCCATCGGCCTCCATGGGCCATGGTGATTCATCAGAAAAACTGAAATCATGGATGATGTTACCCAGTGGATCCACAAGAACGATCGCCTCTCCCCCGTTGCTGATGCTTCCATCAACCCACGTGTCCAGAATCCGGATTCCCTGCCCGTAAATCGCCTCAAAGTCAGACGCATTGGCGACCACTACGGCAACTTCGCCGGACCGCAGATCCAGATCATCAAAAACCAGTTCCGCAAAGGGATCTCCAGATTGGAACCTGACCTGAGAGAGGTTGATGGAGGAATTTCCGGTATTCATCAATTCGATGAACTCCAGGTTGAATCCATTCCCAAGCTCAAGAGGGTGATACATGACCTCCGTGATCCGCAGCGAGTCTACCGCAGGACCCACCAATGAAGGGTCAACCATCATGAAGTAATCAAAGTCAAACCGTGCCATCAGGGGCGCAGGCGTGGATGCAAAGATCCCTCCCTGCTCAAGGGTCGAATCAACCTCCATCCGGGCAACATGCAGGGATTCCCAGACACCCGGACTGATCCGATAGTCGAAGTGCAGGTTATCTCCGACTCGACGGATACGAACCACCGCACTGCCCTCCGCCCAGTTAGTCGTAGCCAGGCGCGTCTCGGTTGTCCCTACGATCTTCTTCACTCGCAGGAAGTCTCCATTTTCCATTCCGAACGCATATATCACCTCCTGTCCGGCTTCATTTGCCTTGAGAATCAAACCTACAGTGAACCCTCCTTGCTGTATGTTCGCAAGATTAACGTCCGTCTGAAGCAGGACATCCCCGGCGCCGGAAAGATCACGCCAGAGAGCCGGATAACGCGGGGTGAGACTCCGCATGGACTTGGCCACATCATCATTCAACTTCAGGGTCAGTTGACCCGGTCTGTCATCAAGGGAATACCAGGCACTCCCGCTGTAATCATGGCGGACTTCAACGTTTTCCTCCTCCCAGCCCTCCCGGAGCGTCTGGCTCGTAAAGGAATGCCATCCCGATTCCGCATAAACCGGTATTTCGCGCGTAACCATTGTCTGCACCTGATCAGCGTCCTCAACCGCCAAAGTGAGCAGGTATAGCCCGGGAGCCGGGAACCGGATGTTTGCCCGATCTGGAGAGGGGTTGCTGATGACTGCTTCCCCATCAATCTGCCAACTGAAGGTCAGGTCAGTCCCTTCAGGGTCGAAACTGGCGCTTGCGTCCACCACCAGGGTCTCGTGGACCGGAACATTGAGAGAGGACGGCGTCGTATTGAGATCCACCACCGGAGGAGAATTACCAGTCTTGGTGACAACAAAGGTGTCACTGGCAACTACCAAGCCCTCCGAATCGAGAGCCTCAAGCTCAAGGACATTGCGCCCTTCCCGAAGATAGATGCCGGCGGCCTCCCACGCGGTTGGCGTAGTGAACAGGACTTCGGCCTGTGGGTGACCCACGACGCGAATATCGAAAGCCCGGTGATTGCTGGTACCTGTCAGATCAATGATGTGGTCTGATGTGCGGGAGGGGCCGCTCACGTTAAAAGGGGTATTGGATACGGAACTCCCAATTTCCGAATTCATCGCATAGTTAACCCTCGATCTATTAAAGTTGTGATAGAGATTCGGGTTGATCGGAACCCTTCGGTTGGAACGCACCTCCAGGTCAAACCACGTCTCCAACCGCACGGAATCCCTCGTATACTTCTCCACCATCTCGCCAATGTAGTAGTTGACCCGCTGCTCCACGTATGGCTTCCGGAAGAAATTTGGAACACCCGGAAGCGACCCGATAAACGGCGCAGAGGGATTTCCAAACGTGAGATCGGAGTCCCACTGCAGGAGCATCCACTTGCCATCGGTATACCTGCGAAGAAAGTAGCCATTCTTTCCCCGATTCCGGGTGAGGGTATCCCAGTCATCCACCCATCCCCGCACCACCGCATTGGCAGCCATCATGTCAACATCCGCCATTCGCTCGATTTCTTCACGCGTAAAGCGGTTCTGCCCTACCGAAAAGACCCAGTTGATGAACGAGCCGTAATCATACTCGTCCTCCCGCGAGCGCTTCATCCATTCGGCATGATACATATTGGGCTCCGTGCTCCGGCCATCCACTGACCAGTCGGCATTTCTCTGGGAGCGACTCCAACCATCGTCGAACCACCACTCGTCGTCGATGCGGTAGAGTTCTCCTTTTTCTCCTTGGTCCCAGTTACGCTTCAGGAAGTCGTTCGAATTTGTCTCCACGTCTTCCCGGATCTGAGGCTGCCCGTTATTATAAATTACCCTCGTAAATTCATTATTGTTGGAGGCGTGACCGAGGAGGTAGAGCCAATAGCGGATAATTCTGTTGTTGTGGGACTGCCCCTGCCCCCCGGCACCGTCGTTATCGATGGTTCTCCGTGTCCAGCCGCGGTAGCGCTTGTCACGGGGAGTCTTCCACTTGCCTTTGGCTAGACCATTCCCATCCGAACGGGTCCAGGGACTCCCGGACTTACGGATCTCACAATTGTAGATGATCTCCCGTTCGTTTGCGATGTAAGTGCAGTTGAAGTACTGGTTCGAGAGGCGGGGAAAAGCGTAATTGAAGGTGGGACTCTGTCCCGTCCCCGTATTCATGGCCTGCAGGCTGCGAGCCGAGATCACGAAGCGCTGACTACGCAAATCCCGACTCGGCCTCGTGCTGTCGATGATGAACATGGCGGGTTTCTCCGGAGCAGGCGAGGGCATGATGGTCTTCTCCCCATCTCCACTGTCCGCCTCCACATAGAACTGTGCGATGTCCCCTTCCGAGTCATAATCGGTCAGGGTAGCCGTATAGACCCCATCGCCGGCCCGGTCGTCACCATTAGTACCATCATCTGCCATGCGGGTTGTATTCCATGGCGTATCCGGGTTGGTGCTGTCTCCCCGATGCCGGAGGTTTACGTTCGGAGGAACAATTGAACTTACCTCCACCGTAATGGTCACCGGAGTATTGGGCCGAGGCACTGCCGGGCTGTGAAACAGTCTGCTGAGGACCGGAGCGGCTGAGGAGATCAGGGTCGAGTTGCCCGCTCCTGCCGTCCCAAGGTTTCTTGGAATTGGAAGGCGCAGAACCCCACCAAAGGAACGATCCCACGTGTGCACGATCACAGTGGGTTTCCCGTAGACCCAGCGGGCCTCACACGCAAAGGTCAGGGAGTCCGACCGATTCATCCCGGTCACATCTATCTCCACCCGGTTGGCCTTGATATCTCCATGGCCGGTGGAAACCAAATGAAACTCACGCCCTCGCATGTGACTGAGGTGGTGAGTGCCCTGACAAAGCCACCCTGTTGACCCCTGTCCGTTGGTACTGACCCGCTCTCCATTGCTCGGAAGGAGATTCGGGCCCACCCCCCTCAGGGAGAACTTCATGTTACGCATTGCAACCTGACAATCACCTACCCCATGCATTTGTAACTCCTTGTAACTGCTCTCCCCGCCCATGGTTCGCAGGCGTTCATAGCGATCGGTAATTGTGAAACTCGTCCATTCCCCCTTCTCTGACTCGTCCGAGTCCCTCCAGGCCGTCGGCATGGAGTTGTCCATCTCGGGGTGACGCAATTCGAGTGAGCTACCCAGACCGCCGGCTTTTTCAGGCCAGTCTCCGCCAGTATGGTAGTGAACCTCGTCCACAAGATTTCCCCATGCATCCTCAATCCGCAACAGCTCGTTGTTGTTACTCAAGTTGCCTTCATACTGACCGATAATGCGGGCTTCCGGAAATGCAGCCCCGGTAAAACGCTGGTTGGCTGCGATCACCACATACTCACCGGGAGCAATCATTGTCCCTTCCGGGAAGCGGAAACTCACTCCCTCCGTCACCCGCCATCCACTCATGTCCACGGAGGAATCCCCCTTATTGTAAAGCTCGATGAATTCACCGTCCCGATGCCCGGCGGGGGGCTCTACCATCAGCTCATTGATGACGATCTCAGTCTCACGGTCCGGATTATTCGGGGCATCCCGACTGCCCTGGCCTGAGGAATAGAAGTCCGTCGATCCATCCGGATAAGCCGCGACATGATCGCGCCCGGTTTCCCGATCATAAGCGACCGCACTCCGAACCACGTTATTGCCATCCACAAGGAAGGCCACGCCGTTGTTTGAAAAACCGACATCAAAACTCAGAAACCCATTGGCCGGAACTGATCCGCCGATATCTACCTTGTCTCCGAATCCGCGGGCCCCACTGAGGAAATATCCATCCACACTCTGGGCCGTCTCCGAGCTATTATGGATTTCAACCCAGTCAACATCCCCGTTCTCATCAAAATGCACTTCATTAACGGAGAGGGCGGAAACCACCGCACTATCGGAAATCCCCGGATATCCACCTACCCTTGAACTCGCTCCCCAGCGCCGGTAATCGTCAGTAACTCTCTCGGTGTCGGTCAACACCAGGCTGTGACCTGCTCCATCAGGAGCAACCGGCCAGGGATGCTCATCATCGTAGCGCACCGTGGCCACGACGACTCCGTTCTTATTCCTTAGGGTGACACGCTCTCCGGCATTGTCGAGGGAACCGGTCCATGGGCCAAGAACCTTGACCGCGGCCGATACCCCATAGGCAGCGCGGAAAACCTCCGGATCGCCCTCACAAACCACAATCTTCTGCCGACCGATCAGAAAGGATTCGGTCGGAGCCGCCGGGTCGAATTTCGGGAAGGTGTAATCGACCCCTCCCGTGAGCTCCCATTCTGCGATGTCAAAGACCGTGGAAGTGAGATTCTCGATCTCAATGAATTCCGGAAGAGGACTCTCTCCCTCCGGGGCCATCTGCGGGTGATACATGATTTCCCTGATTACCACCTGTTCCCCCGGAAGTGACTGGGAACAGAGGAGGGCGCCAAGGAAGGATATCGCAAGTACAAGGAAGGGTTTCATAGATCTGGGTTTGTCCAAAATAGGGGGTAATGGGGTTGGTCGGCCGCCCAGTGACCTGACCCTTTATCTTTTACGCACGCTCACCCATGTAAAGGTGGAAAGTCTGAAAATAGTTCTTTTGAACACATGACCGGGGCCCCTGGTAGTCAAAGCCCGGGCATTTATAACCCGGTTGTATCATAGAGGCCTGATAAGATGATAGTCACGTCATACTCACAAGGGATTTGCGGCTATCCGGAGACCATTCGGGAAGGACCACTTGAAGAAGTGACTGGGGAAATTCGGATTGAGCTGAGATCCCTATCATTTAACAAGTTTGGTGTGGCAGTCGAACCTGCTTCGCCACCCATCATGAGATTCCAGATTCTGCTTGAGCGCACGCGCCTGCTCCGGAGCGCCTTATTCCTCTTCATCCTCCTCCTTTCCGACCCTTCTGTTGCTCTCGGCCAGAAAGTCGACTTCGCCCGGGAGGTGCTCCCCATTCTCTCCAATAAGTGCTTCGTCTGCCACGGACCGGACACGAAGAAGAAGGATGATCTTCGACTCGACTCCTACGAGGCTGCCACCGCAGACCGTGATGGATTACATGCCATTGATCCCACGAATCCCGCCGAGAGTGAGATTATCGTTCGGATCCACGACGAGGAAGACCCCATGCCTCCCAGGGATGCCGAAAAGCAGCTTACGGATAACGAACGCAAGATTCTTGCCCAGTGGGTGAAGGAGGGAGGGAACTACGCCAAGCACTGGTCCTTTGTCGCTCCGGTTAAGGCTGACCCTCCCGCAAATGTAAACTCGCAAGACACGATCGATCGCTTTGTTGAAGCAAAGCTGAAGGAAAAATCCGAAGGCAGGGTGACCCTTGCCCCGGAAGCCGATCGCTCCACCCTGGCCCGACGAGCGGCCCTGACTCTTACTGGCCTCCCGCCCGAACCAGCTGTCCTCGCGACCTTCCTTGCCGACAACCGGGAGGATGCCTACCCCCGTTACCTCGACAAACTCATGCAAAGCCCCCGTTACGGCGAACATCAGGCCCGCTACTGGCTCGACGCGGTGCGCTATGGGGACACGCACGGCCTCCACCTCGATAACAAACGCGGCATCTATCCTTATCGTGACTGGGTGGTGCGCGCCTTCAACCGTAACCTTGCCCTCGACGACTTCATTCTGTGGCAAGTGGCTGGCGACCTCCTTCCCAGTCCAACCATCGAGCAGAACGTGGCTACCGGCTTCGTGCGAATGAACCCCTCCACCGCTGAAGGCGGAGCCATCCCGGCTGAATTCCAGTGCAAGAACAATTTCGACCGCACCGAGACCCTGGGCACCGTTCTGCTCGGCATGACCATGTCCTGCGCTCGCTGTCACACCCACAAATACGACCCGATCACCCACACCGAATATTACCAGCTCCTCGCCTTCTTCAATTCCACTTCGGAGTCCCCGATGGATGGAAACAAATACGAATACGGCCCCGTCATGAAGGCCCCCTCCGACCAGAAAGCCTGGGACGAATGGGATAGCCTGACCAGCAATCGCAAGTCCCTCCTCAAGGAAGCCGCCAGCAAACATGCTGACTTCCTCGCAGGACCCGAGAAAGACCAATGGGAGAAGTCCTCCGCCCGGGATCAACTGAACCGGATTGCAGATCCCAAGGGGCCCTTCGGGCAATCCCCGCTTCATCCCACAGCCGCTGATCTGAGCAAGCGCTTTAACGATCTGGAAAAACGTTTCACTCCCACGCTGGTGGCACGCGAACTGGACAAGCCCCGTCCTACCAAGGTCCTCGAGCGTGGTGAATATGACCGCCCCATCGGTGAGGCCGTTCAACCCGGCATCCCCTCAGTCATGGGAACACTGCCCGACGACGCTCCCCGCAACCGCCTCGGGCTGGCCCAGTGGCTTATTTCACGTGACAACCCGCTCGTCTCCCGCGTCCTCGTCAACCGGATCTGGCAAAGGGTCTTCGGTGAGGGGATCGTAAGGTCCCCCGAGGATTTCGGTCTTCAGGGCAAACAGCCGACCCACCCGGAGCTCCTCGACTGGCTCTCCGTGGAACTCCAGGAGAATGACTGGGACCTGCAGCATATGCTCAAGCTCATGCTCACAAGCAGGACCTTCAGGCAGCAATCAGCGCAACGAACGGCTATCTTCGAGGACCCCGAGAACCTCTGGTATTCCCGGGGACCAAGTTACCGCCTCGATGCGGAAGTCATCCGTGACATGGCTCTCTGGTCCAGCGGACTGCTTGACGGGCACATGGGGGGGGAAGGCGTCAAGCCCTACCAGCCTGCAGGACTCTGGAAAGCCCTCATGCACCCCGGCAGCAACACCAAGAACTACGTTGCCGACAAGGGAACCAAACTCTACCGCCGTAGTCTCTACGTCTACTGGAAACGCACCAGTCCTCATCCCATGATGATCCTTTTTGACGCCCCCGACCGCGAATCAAGCTGTGTCCGTCGCTCACGCACTAATACCTCACTGCAATCCCTGGGTCTCCTCAATGAGACGCAACGTATCGAAATGGCGCGCAAGATCGCCGAACGCCTGATCACCGATGCCGCGGATGACGACAGCCGTCTCGATCTTCTCTTCACCCTTATCGCCAGTCGGCCACCAAACGATGGAGAAAGGAAGGCCTGTGACACCCTCCTCGAAAAGATGCAGGACCGCTACCAGTCCTCCAAGGACGACGCTCTCGCTCTCCTCTCCACTGGTGATGCTCCGCGTAACGAAACCCTTGATCCCGTCGAAGTAGCAGTCTGGACCCAGATTGCCATTACGGTGCTCGCCAGCGACGTTGCTCTTCTCCTCCACTGATCCTGTCCTTCCTTTCGTCAAACCTGCATCCAAGCTCTGACATGAACTTCCACGATTACCAACTCTCCATGACCCGCCGACAGCTCTTCGGGCGCTCTGCCCTCGGGCTGGGCACCGCAGCCATGGCCCAGATGCTGCCCCCGGAATTGATGGCCGCAGAGGGAAAGGCCGACCTCAATGGCGGGATTCACCACCGCGCTACCGCAAAACGCGTCATCTATCTCTTCATGAGCGGAGGGCCGAGCCACCTCGACACCTGGGACTACAAACCCAAGATGCAGGAGATGTTCGGTCAGGATCTGCCGAAGCATATCCGGGACGGACAACGCATCACGGGAATGACCGCCGGGCAGAAGACCCATCCCGTCTGCCCCTCCAAATACAAATTTACCAGGCACGAGAACAATCAGGATGGCCTGTGGGCCAGTGAGCTGCTGCCTCATACCGGCAAGGTAGCCAAGGAACTCTGTGTGGTGAACAGCACCTACACCGAGGCCATCAACCACGACCCTGCCATCACCTACATCCAGACCGGGAGTCAGGTTCCCGGGCGCCCCAGCCTCGGGGCCTGGCTGAGCTACGGGCTGGGCAGTATGAATGAGGACCTTCCGGGATATATCGTGATGCACGCCAAGACCAGCTTCCCGGAGCAGAGCCTATTCAACCGTCTCTGGGGTCCGGGCTTTCTTCCGGCAGAACACCAGGGAGTGCTGCTTCGTAGCCAGGGGGACCCGGTCCTCTATCTGAGCAACCCCAAGGGCACCTCCCGGGAGGATCGCAGAGCACAGCTCGATGCCCTCTCGGCCCTCAATCGGAACCACCATGAGAAATCTCTGGACCCCGAGACCCTCGCCCGGATCAAACAGCATGAAATGGCCTTCCGTATGCAAACCTCGGTTCCCGAACTGATGGACCTAAGCAAGGAAGGCGACAAGACCTTCGAACTCTACGGAGAAGAAGCACGGCAGGCAGGCACCTTCGCCGCCTGCTGTCTCAATGCCCGGCGCCTTGCGGAGCACGGAGTACGCAACATCCAGATCTTCCACCGCGGGTGGGACGCCCACGGAGGATTACCCCGCGAGCACGAATCACAGTGCAGGGACATTGACCGGGCCTGCTACGCCCTGATCACCGACCTCAAGCAACGGGGCATGCTCGACGAGACCCTCGTGGTCTGGGGCGGGGAATTTGGCCGGACCTCCTACTGCCAGGGCAGACTGACAAAGGAAAATTACGGAAGGGATCATCACCCCCGCTGCTTCACCACCTGGATGGCTGGCGGCGGCATCAAGCCAGGGATCACCTACGGCAAGAGCGACGACTACGGCTATAATATCGCGAACGCGGACGGGACTCCCATGTTGCCCAAGCCCGAGAAGGAAAAATGGACCCCGGGCACCATGCACATCCACGACCGCAACGCTACCATCCTGCATCTTCTCGGCATCGATCATCGCCGCCTGACCTACCGTTACCAGGGCCGGGACTTTCGCCTTACCGATATCCACGGTCACGTGCTGAAGGACATTCTCTCCTGATCCCTCGCCCCATCCCCAGCAGATGAAACCACCACCTCTCTACTGGACAAAGGTCAAATCCGACAGGCAGGATATTAACCTCTGGTGCTGGGGGTGGTCTGACCTCAGTCTTGAGGACGCCCGGCAGAAAGGCAGAGACCGTTGCGACCGGGCCCTAGCCCGGTGGGACGAGACCCGCTCTCTGGACGATTATCCTTACGACGTCTCCCGTCCCCTTCGTGAAAAAGCCATCGAACAATGGGACCGTAAAGATGGATCGATTCAGGCTCTCGTCACGATCAACTCTTACGGATGCAGGGTCCTCAATTCTGCTGACGTCATGTTTGTCGACGTCGATCTTCCCTGTCCTGACAGTTATCGGGCATTGTTGGCAGCGAACCCTGGGTGCCTTGGCTGGCTCTTTGCCTCAAAAAAAGAGACGATGGAAGCGGACTTCAAGGCCCTGATGGCAGAAAAGGAAGCAAGTGCTCTCGCTCGACTCGAGGCTCTCGTCACGCGCGTGCCCGGGATCGGAGCCCGGGCTTACCGCACGAGGGCGGGACTTCGGTATCTCATGACTCATGCGCCCGTAGACCCCCTCGATGAAAACAGCTCCCGGATGATGGAGGAACTGGACGCCGACCCCTGCTACATCAAGTTATGCCGTGCTCAGGAGTCTTTCCGGGCTCGCCTTACTCCCAAGCCCTGGCGCTGCGGACTTCCAAGGTTCCCTCACCGTTACCCATGGGACACTCAGCAGGAGCGCGAAGTGGATGGCTGGATGGCAACCTATGAGACCACGGCGAGAGGCTTCGCTACCTGCGAACTGAAAGGGCATTACGGCAACCCGGAGATTCACCCCGAACTCACCAGAACCATCGCCTTCCATGACAAAGTGACAAGGGCCGAGTCTGGACTGAGCCTGGCCTGAGCAACCATCTGGTTGGAAGTTCTGCGATTGCAGGCTGGGATTTGGTAACCGGGCTGGGCACCACCGGACTCATCTCGTCTACTCTTCCCATTCCAGCATGGAACCGCGTCCCCCGGCCTTCTACCTGCCCTCCGGGGAAGTCTGCGCCTCTCCCCCTGAATCAGCTTCCTGCCCGCTGTTCACCAGTTTGGATGATCCAACCCCAAACATCGTCAGTGCTTCCAGGGTTGCATGCATGGTCGCATCGAGGGGATGGACTGCGCTCTCCGGAACTAACTGAATCTGCCCCAGGGTCGCCGCCGGGACAGACGGAAGGAATACAGCGACCTGCCCGTTTTCGAGGACTTCGATTTCAAAACCAACCGCTTGCGAGTTTGACCCGAACAATTCTACCAGGACAGGACGAAACTGACGCCCTCCCTCGTGACCCAGGTACTGGTGAATCAACGTGCGGATCACCCGATAGCCCGGAATCCGTTCGAGAATACAGCGCTCCAGCCAGTTACGCATCACTGCTCCCCACCGCGTCCTGACCGCAACCCCGGTAATGTAGCACAGCAGGAGCACTGAAAGAAGGGCCACCACGATTGCCACGTAGCGCATGAGGACCGAATCAAAGGGGAGCCTCTCCACCACCGGAAGCAGGATGGACTGGAAGAGTGAGATAATCTGCCAGAGGGCAAATCCGATAATCCCGGCCGGAACCACCACAAGCACGGCCCCCATAAGGGTGGTCTTCAAGAACCCGAGGGAACGCTCTTCCTTGTCATCAGGCATGATTCATTTCTGCACGAATCCACTTCCGTGTCGACGCTTCCGGGCAGAAAACCCGCTCCCAAGTTATTCCGCGGGCGTATCCTCTTCCCCCTGTTCCCCGGCGGCAGCCGAGTCCTGTGAAGGCGTTACATCTCCTGATTCATCCCATGCCGATGGCTCGTACCACTCCCCACGAAGCCAATCGACAATGAAGCCGATCTCCCGGTCCGTTAGCTGGGCAGGGCGTTCCAGTTCCCCGTCTTCCCCGTATTTTGGACCGAAGACAGACATCCGATCGTTTCGCTTCCCATAGAAGCGCTTGTGGGAAGGATCCCTGACAAAAGCTATCTGCCACTCCCGGCTGCCGTATCCCGTCAGGTCAATTCCTCCTTCTCCTTCCCCCCGGTAAACATGACATTCGGTACATTCGATCGATAGCAGTTCCCGCCCTTCCTCGATAAGACTTTTGTCAGCCGCATCGAGAGATCTCTGGCTCTTGAGTCCAGCCTCGGCGGAAAGGGCAATCGCCATCTGGTGAATCTCTTCCGCTGGAAGATCCGTGAAAATATCGCTCTTCAGGTATTTCAGCATCTTGCTGCCATCAATCAGCTTGGTCGCACCCAGGAAATCGGGATGAGCAAAGGTCTCCGCATCGAGAACTCCAGCCGACCACTCCCGGGAAGCGAATCCTTCAAGATCCGCAGCGCTTTGCTCATTCTTGCGGGGGTTCCCCATCCCATCATGACCGTCATAGGAGTGACAGGACGCACAATTCTGGGCAAATAGCCTCGGGCCCTGGGTAAGCGGATCGTTGCGAAGAAGGGTAATCGCTCCTTCGGGTGGGATGCCATCCGGCGACTTCGCCAGGACCTTGATCCGGGCGGCATCACGGTGGGCAGCCCCTACCGCGGCCTGATGCTCGGCGCTGGTCCAGTCGTGCGTGAAGGCCACCAGGGTGTAATGAACGAACCCTCCCAGAACGACCACGAGGAAGACGAGATTGAACATATGGCCAATCCGCTTACGCCCGATAAAGGGCATGAGGAAGACCACCGCTGCCACGATACCGGGAATCACAAAGGCTCCGGTAATCAGGTCGAAGTCCGTGAGCAGGGCGAAAAGCGCCATGAAATACCAGTCTGGACGGGCAGCTGAATAGTTCTCCGAAGGATCGGCAGGGGCACTCAGTTCCGTTCCGACCTGCCACACGAAAAAGAGAATCCCTGCCAGTACCACCGCACAGGCAATAGCGTCGCGCAGGACTTGGTCAGGCCAGAAATAGACATCTCCAGGCCGGGGGCGGGCATCCTCCTCCTCCAGACTCTTTTTCCGCGCGTAAAGGTAGATGACCCGAAGCAGGCAGAGCCCGGTGATAATCCCGGGGATAATCCCCACCATGGGCCTGGCCCCCTCCGGAAATGCATTCCAGTTCACAACGACCATCACCATCGCAAAACCCATCGTAAAGAGAGCCACCCACCAGAAGTGACGGGCGGAGGACGCGGTCTTCCGGGCTGCGGGAGTAATGCCGTGCTTCCGGAAAAGATAGATATGCAGCACTATCAGACCGATCAGGAGGGCCGGAAGCACTCCAGCATGCAGGGCAAAGAAACGGGTAAGGGTATGGTGGCCCGCCTCGTTNCCTCCGATAAGGAGTTGCTTCAGGTAGTCCCCGACAAGNGGAGTATTTCCCACGATATTGGTGGCAACCTCCGTGGCCCAGTATCCTTTCTGGTCCCAGGGGAGCAGGTAACCGGTCAACCCGAGGCCCATTGTCACGCCAAGNAGGGCAAGACCGAACCAGAAATTGAATTCACGCGGAGCCGTGTAGGCGCCGTCTACAACCACCTGCACCAGGTGCAGGACCAGCAGGACAATCATGAACTGCGAAGTCCAGTGATGAATTCCCCTCAACCAGTCACCACCCTTCACGTTCTCCTGAAGGTGATGAACGCTTTCCCATGCCGAGTTTGCACTCGGACTGTAGAACATCCAGAGCATGATCCCTGTGATGAACTGGACCATGATGGCAAAGGTCAGGGTGCTGCCCCAGACATAACGCCAGCGNGCCCCTCCCGGGATATTCTCAAAAAGAGTCTCACGAGTGATCCGNCGGATACCNGTACGATCATCGATCCAGTTCAGAAGGTTCTTCATCGCGACGGGAAATAGGAAATTCGACAGATCACGAGACTACTTTCTTTTCCGGGATCCCGGCCTTGAATTTCTGGAACCGGATCCAGACCTCTCCCTCCNCCANCTTCTCCTCNACCACCTCCAGGGTNTCGAGCCCNCGCTTNGCCTGGGTATTGTCAGGAGCAAGGCTGCCATCCGTCTTGAAACTGCTCTCGTGACAGGGGCAGTAATAATGAGCNCCCCGGGATCCTTCGTNGCGGTATTCCACCGCACAACCTGCGTGCGGACAACTGGCACTGAAAACCACGACCTCCTTGTCAGACACCCTCTGAGCATAAACCAGGCCCAGAGGGAGATCCTTGTANGTNGTCCAGGCATCGGCCTTGTCCGCTATCACCTTGAAGGCCTGGGGAACTCCTCCCACCTCCAGATTCTCCAGTGTTGTCAATCGTGCCAGGATTCCACCTGACCTGCTGCTGAATAACGGACTGAGAACCACCCGCAATCCCACCACNGTTGGTGCAGCCACAATCGCACCCCCNAGTGCNATACTNACGAATTCCCTCCTAGGGGGCCCCTTGCTCATGCACGGGGAAACCTCCANGGANCCCTTCGTTGCCTCGCTCACCGTTCTCCTCCCCCCCGGCANTCTGAACGNCNTGGAGNGNTTCCGACATCGGAACNTCAGGTATATCGTCGTCTGGATCTTTGCCGGCCATGGATGGGTTGCTGGAAAGGATACGCCNGGAANACTAGCGCGATGTCTCTTTCANCTCAAGNCAGCAACACGGTCANNCTGCACGAATTAACTGTNGAGGGACCATTCCATGAGGAACCCCCTCATCCTGAGCCGNGAACCAGCGAAGATCTCAGACCCCCCATCCCTTCCGGGCCGCAGACCTGATCAGGTNATCNACCTCCGCGTTCCCCTTCGCTTTCAGATTTTCAGAGTCCCAATCGATCCTCTTCCCNGCGCGCAAGGCAACATTTCCAAGNAGTACCATCTCGGTAAGCGGCACGGAGTATTCAAAGTTGGACAGACAGAGCGAACCTCCCTTGCATGCGNTGATCCACTCCTTGTATGGATTATCCCCCACCCGGGGGAAAATCGGATCGGGATCATCATATTTCAGTTCCTTGCCCTCCGACAAAACCCTGAAACCGTTCGGATTCCACTCGCGAAATGCGATGGTCGCCTTGGAACCGACAATCAAGCTGCCGTTCNTGGGGAGGCTCTTCTCTCCGATGATGTCAGGACTGGGCTTTTTNCCTCCATCATACCAGGTCAGGCTCACGGGAGGCTTATCACCCCGGGCTGGAAATTCATAACGGATCACACTCCATTTCGGTGCCGTATCCTTGTTNAATCCGGAGACATCAGCCTCAACACTTGTCGGAGCCCCCAGCTCGAGAGCCCAGAAGGCCGCGTCCATGTTGTGGCANCCCATGTCTCCAAGGGCCCCGGTACCNAAGTCCCAGAAGCCCCTCCACTTGAATGGATGATACCCATCATGGTAGGGGCGCTCCGGGGCNGGCCCCAACCAGAGATCCCAGTCCAGGTAGTCCGGGACGGGCTTGGAGCCCTCGGGGCGATCCATTCCCTGCGGCCAGATCGGGCGATCCGTCCACACATGNGCTTCCTTTACCTCTCCAATTATTCCAGACCGAACCACCTCAACCAGCTTACGCGTGCTACTNTANGCGTGGCCCTGGTTTCCCATCTGCGTAATCACCTTCTTCTTCCGGGAAAGTTTCAGCATCTCGCGAGCCTGCCAGACCGTGTGTGCGAGGGGTTTCTGGACGTAGACATGCAACCCGAGCTCCATCGCCAGCATGCTGGCGGGAAAATGATGATGATCGGGAGTACTCACCGTGACCGCATCAAGCTTATCACCGATCTTCTCCAGCATCACCCGGTANTCACTGAANGTCTGCGCCTTGGGGAACCTTCCCTTCCGGGCTCTCAANGTCCGCTCATCGACATCGCATAGCGCCACNATGTTCTCACTCATGACTCCCTCACTATCCGCCGTTCCCTTTCCTCCCGCACCAATGACCCCTATGTTTAGTTTCTCATTTGGNGAAATCTTGCGCCCGAACANCGAACCACTGGGCATGATGAGGGGGCCGGCAAATGCTGCTGATGTNCCCAGGAACCGGCGACGGGAAAGATTAGGACTCATGGNAAGCATCGGACAACTTTCACGGCCTCAGGTCAAGCTGTTGANAAANCGGGCCCCTCATTGCTGTATACNGGTNCAAAATGATCCGGCAGGGGCCACCCNCCCAGCCAAGGAGTGAAACGCTTACTCNCCGGTTCCTAACGCGAGAGGTTCGTATCCCCCTCTTCTCCCATCCTTGCCTTNAGCGCNTGCTCTCCTCCCACCACATAGTCACTTCTCGATTCTCGTGCCAGGGCCGCCATGGCGCACCCTCTTTTCAGGGCAAGTAACTCTTCATCCTGCATGAGCGAGTGAAGAACCCCTGCCGCAAAGGCATCNCCNGCCCCGATGGGACTGACTACTTCTCCTTGAAAGGCCTCATGAGCATCAAAGTGNTCCCCAAAGAGGCCGCTCGCTCCANNCGANCCCCGGGTCATGACCACGTTTGCTATACCGAACTCCTCCTGCAGACTGCGNANCTCCTGCTCAGGATCACCCCTGCGCTCCCAAACCGTTCCAAGATCGTCCTGTCCGATGAACAACACGTCAATTCCGCTGATGATCGTTGAAAGAACCTCACGCGCACGCAGAGGATCCCAGAGCTTGGCCCGNTAATTNATATCAAAGGAGACCCTCACCCCTGCCTTTCGCGCCAGTTGCACCGCATCCAGAACGGTATTGCGACAATCTTCCGAGAGAGCCGGGGTGATACCNGTGGCATGAAAAAACCTGCTGTCCTTCAAGCCGTNCAGGTCCACCTCGGGAATCTTGAAGGTCTCTACTGCCGCCCCCGACCTGTCGTAACTTACAACCGTCCGGTTCTCACCCCGACCTGCTTCCACCCACATCTGCTCATTGCGTCCGTTTTCGCTCCAGACGACAGACGAAACATCCACTCCATGCGACCTGATACCCGAAACAATACGCTGACCGAGCGGTGTTCGCGCCACCTTTGAATGCCACGCCACCCGCCTTCCCAGACGGGACAGGGCGATAGCACAGTTGGACTCCGCCCCCGCAATATCAAGNCGCACTCCTTCACTGGACAGGAGAGGCACCCCATGATCGGTGGTGAGACTGAGCATGGTCGACCCAAGGGTCGTGAGATCCCAGGATTTCATCTGATCAGGAGATTGGTTTTGGCCGCATTCCCTGGTCGAGACCCCCTGCAGCGCAATACAGAAGCGCAGTCGATCCTAGGAATGAGGAGGATCAACCCGGTCCACGCTGGGGGAAACTGCCACCAGAGCTTCCCGGTCGCCCTGATCCTCTACCTGGGCTGCCAGCGGCATGGCAGCGATACCAGCCGCTGCTGCGCCTGCCAGAAGCTGCTTCCTCTTGTTGGAGTGCCCGAAACGCTCTCTGCGAACGACCAGCGAGTTCCTGTCGTGAACACGATAAACCACATTACGCACCTCATCATCGCGAAAGAACTCACCACCCGCCTGGAAGATGCGGTACCAAAGATGGTAATCATCAGCTCCAAGACCAACCGCTCGCTCCTGGTAATTGCCCGCCTTGAGCGCAATTCTTGTTCGCATCGTCACGGATGAATGCGGAAGCATGTTATCATCCGAGTTTCCGGTGAACATGGTATCCAACGGCTTGTTGGGCCAGTGCAGCCGGGGCGTGATCTCTCCTTCCTCCATGGTATTGAGCAGACACCCATAGACGTCCACATTCTTCTGATCCAGGGTCTGGACTGCCCGCTCAAGGTAATTGGGCAACATCTGATCATCGTAGTCGAGCGGCTTGTAGAACTCGGTATCGCACTGCTTGAGAGCCTCACGATGCAGCCAGCTGCAGTGCTCGATATCAGCCTCCAGCCCACTACAGATCAACGGAAGGTCGTAGCGCTCCGCCAACTTCTCGGCAAAAGACCAGGAACCATCAACCAGAAGCATCGTTCTGAACTTGCGATAGGTCTGGGTCGCGACGCTGTTGATAGCGTCATCCAGATAGGAAACGTCAGCTCCTTCATGAATTCTCACTCCAATGGTCACCCGCGCGTCTGCATGCTGGAGGCCCGTATGGGTCAGTCCCGCGAGAACCGGTCGATATGCACCGGCGTAGCCGGAACCCAGCGACAACTGCTCCACGGAGGCCAGGCATTTAACGGCATCAAGCTTGGCCGCCTTGAGAACCGCACGATGCGCGACCTTGGCGAGGCGTCTGGGGTTGTCGTTCCAATCGATGAGATAGCCATTCTGTCCATTCTTGATGAAATCCGCGATTCCACAGGTTTTCGTAACCACTACCGGGATCCCACAACTCAGGGCCTCGGCTGCAGTCAGTAGAAATCCTTCCTTTCTGCTGTTACCCAGCAGGACATGACACCCATCAAGCCGATGACGATAACTCAGGGCATTGAAATCCAGGGGCCGAAGATCGAGGCGGTCCTCTACTCCCAGCTTACGAGCTAGTTTCATCACTGCCTCCATGGCCTCTCCCTGCACACGCAGGGTGTAGTCCAGTCCCGCGGTTTCGGCTCCGGTCCATGCCCTCACAACAATACGGGGATTTTCCGCCAGAAGATAGGGCAGGGTCATCAGTCCCTTATCCTCGAGCGGCCGCCCCATCCAGCCTACCACGATTCTTCCATGTGGATCATAATCACCCTTGGCCATGCAGAACTCGGTAACGGGAGGAGGAAGAATACCACCATCAACATGATCATTATCACGAATCCAATCTGCATACCGGTTCATCACCTTCTGCGAAACACCAGCAACCGTCATTCCACGATAGCCTGCGTAAGCCTTACTGAAATACCGCCAGCCGGCTTCGTCCCAGGAGTGCAGTACCAGAGACGTCGGGCGCTCGGGCAGCCCCTCCAGATTTCCATAGCTCAAAAACCATGCGCTCGGGTCATTGGGAGCCACCCGGGTGATCTCGCCACAGGTAAATCCGTTTTCAACAGCTCTGTCCAACAGGGGAGTATCATCGGATTGACAATAAAGGGTGGTTCGGTCCCGCACCCAGTCGGGTAACGTTTCAATATAACGCAGGACCGCGGTTTGAGCCCCCCCAAGGGCCATGTTGTGACTCACGAAGCAGGGGGCAATCTGTGGAAGCATGGTGTGCGACATAATCAGGATCGGTGAACAATCGAGGGGTGGAGAGCATACCCGAACAGACCGCCACTGGCAACAACCGCGCGAGCAACCACTCCAGCACTCTGGCGGGCCTTAGGGCCGATCTATTCGAAATTTACGCCGATACGCAGATTTTTAGTCTGTTTTCCCCTGAGATATCACCACATCGCATGACGATTTACTGAATTTATCAGCGTCCGGGGCTCGAATTTCCGCGATTTAAGGAAATATGTTCAAGTGACGACAATCACCTCCTCAGGCTGTAGAATATCTCCTCGCTGCTGTAGAGTCCCCCGGTCCTGCTCCATGAAGTTGCGCCCTTTGCTTACCCTTCTCCTCCTCTCCCCTGCGGTTGGAATACTCCGTGGTGAGCAGGATCCTCACTGGGCTTTCCAATTGCTGCAAAAACCCACCCTTCCTTCCGACACCGGTGATAAATGGTCAACCAACGAGATCGACCTCTTTACCCTCAAGGCCCTTGAGGAAGCGGGATTGCAACCCAACCCCCAGGCCGATGCCCTCACCCTGATCCGCCGCCTTACCCTTGATCTCACCGGCCTTCCCCCCACCTTGGAGGAACTGCAGCAGTTTGAAGCTGCCGTGGACCGGAGGGGCCTGAACCAGTCTTATCTTGAGCTGGTGGACCGCCTCCTTGGTTCCCCTCACTACGGCGAGCGCTGGGGGCGCCACTGGCTTGACGTGGCACGCTACGTTCAGGGTAAGACGAAGGTGGCTGCCGTGGACCGCATCGACATGGCCGAACCCTACCGGGACTATGTGGTCCGGTCCTTCAATTCCGACAAACCCTTCAACCAGTTCGTAGTTGAGCAACTCGCCGGTGATCTACTTGCCCGGGACTCCTCCGGAGAATCGAGGGACTATCCAGACCTGCTCGCAGCTCCCGGCTTCCTCTCGATTGGACCATGGTTTGCAGACTGCGCCGATCCCAATTCCCTGCGGATGGATATCATCGACGAACAGATCTCCACTACAACACAAGCTTTTCTCGGACTCAATTTCGGTTGCGCACGCTGCCACGACCACTTCTTTGACCCGGTCCCCACCCGGGACTACTACGCCCTGGCCGGCATCTTCGGTAGCACCCGGATCCTGAAGAAAAACAGCGAGAACTGGCGGGATGGTCGTTACCGGTTGACGCAACCCGAAGCCTCAGAAGAGCAAATTCGTGCAAGAGCGAAGATTAACGGGACCATCGCCAACCTCCGGGAGGATCGCTGGAAGGCCCTCCTGAATGCTCGCGAGGACTTTATTGAACAAGAGGTTCGAGACCGTGGAAACGCTTACCGCAAGGCCCTTGAAGCTCTGCCTCCCATGCCGGCTGTCCAGATTGAAGCCGAGGATTACCAGGGCCAGAACAATGTACGCCGGATCAAACTGGCTGGAGGCATGGTGGTGGAAACACAACGGGAACGCCTGCAATGGGTCGGATGGAGACCTGAGCTGCCTGAAGCCGGAACCTACACTCTTCTCATTCGCTGCGCGGCCTCGGAATCCTATCAGGTAGAACTGAAACTCGACGGGAAATCCGTGATTGAGAATCTTCCCCTCCCTGCCACCGGAGGTTGGGAGGCTGAACACTTCCGCTGGGTCAGCCTCGGTCACTACCTCTTCCGCAAGGGGCAAAATGATGTCCGCCTCTGGGCACAGGACCATTCCTACCTGCCCCGTATCGACAAACTGCGCTTCGTTCGCACTCCCCCCCAGCGGGGAAAATGGCTCGATGATACTGCCAGGGAACAGGACCTCGATAAATCGATTCTCTCAGAACTCCAATTCGTCCCCCATTCGTGGCCACCGGACATCGCGGATCTCGAACGCTTCCTCGTTCCGCCGGCCCTTCCGCGAATCGACACCGAAATAGAAAAGATTCGCACTCTGTATCCTCCACTGCCTCGCATGCTTGCGGTAACAGACGTCACCCAACCAAGGGATGAACCGGTCCACCTCAGTGGGGATGTCTACAACGTGGAGAAAAAACCGGTCCCCCGTGCAGTTCCTTCCCTTGCTCGAGATCTGCTCGATAGCCCGCTTATTCCGAAGCGCGTGAGTGGGCGTCTCCAACTCGCCAACTGGATCACTGACCCTAAAAACCCGCTTACCGCCCGGGTAATCGCCAACCGTCTCTGGCAGGGGCACTTTGGAACCGGCATCGTTGCCACCCCGGGGGATTTTGGGATTCAGGGGGCATCTCCCACCAATCAACCTCTCCTCGACTTTCTCGCTCACAGGCTGATTGAGGAAAAGTGGTCTCTCAAGGCTCTCCACCGGCTGATCGTCACTTCATCAACCTATCGGCAGAGCAGCAAACAGGCTCCTGCCAAGGCATCCCTGGATCCCGAAAACAAACTCCTCTGGCGCTACCCCCGCCGACGACTTGAGGCTGAAGCGCTCTACGACTCGATGCTGAGCCTTGCAGGCAAGGTTCCTCGTCAATCAAGCAGACAACCACTCGACAACAGCAGGTCAAAGGACCGGGCAATGTATATTCTCACCTCGGGACGTTCCCCGCTGGGCATGGGCATTGAGATCCGTAAAATGCTCCACCTCTTCGGCTACGATCCCTCCGGGGTCCCGGTTCACCAGCGCGATCATTCGATCAACACGGCCCAGTCCCTCTTCTGGTTGAACAACAAACTTCCCCGTTACTACGCAAGCAAGCTTGCCGAGCACCTTCTCTCCCTGCCCGACCTCAACGACGAACAGCGTGTCACAATTGCTTTCCGGATGATTCTGGGGCGCCCTCCCGGCCCGGAACTCATGGAACAGACCTTCACTTACCTCGATCACTGCCGCATCGTTCAGGACCTCGGAGAGACCGGATCGTGGGCCCGGGTCTGCCTCGGCCTGTTTTCCTCCGACAGCTTCAGTTACCTCGAATGAAAAAGCCTGACCAGAAGAAGGCAGATCCTCCTGCTTCCGGAACCCAAGCCGCCCCGAAGACCGGGAAAGGCTTTCCTCTGGCATCGTCGCGACGGGGGTTCATGGGACTCAGCGGACTGGCCCTCTGTGATCTCCTCACCCGGCAGTCCTGCAGGGGTGCTGCGGACGAAACCTCGTTTTCTGGATACGGAACACTCGAGCCTCACTTCCCAGCCCGAGCAAAGCGCATGATCTTCATCCTGCTCGATGGCGGACTCTCTCAGGTAGATTCCTACGACTACAAACCCCGTTTACAGAAGGAGCACGGCAAACCCCTCCCCAGTTCGATCAAATCCCCGAAATTCACCTTCGCTCAACGGGGGCATATCATAGGCTCGCCCTTCCAGTGGAAACAATGGGGAGAGAGCGGATGGTGGGCGAGTGATCTTTTTCCCAGGGTCAACGCCGGCTGGATCGACAAACTCTGCTTCCTTCACTCGCTGCACCACGAAAACGAGGATCACATCACAGCCATGTCGATGCTCAATACGGGAGTCCCGCGCGAGGTCCGCCCCGCGCTCGGCAACTGGCTTCTCTATGGTCTGGGTTCCGACAACGGGAACCTGCCCGGTTATGTGGACCTTACTCCCAAGGAGGGGAGAACCTTCCCCACTGGTTTTCTTCCCTCCTCTTTCGCAGGGGCTCCTATCCTCAAACCCTCAGCGAGAGGCGAGGGACTGAGATGGGACAATCTCACCGCTGGATTCGGTGATCAGCGTGAACATCTGGATTTCATCCGATCTGTAAACGGCGAACAAGATCCTCTGGTTGCAGAATTACGTAATCGTGAACTCGCCTTCCGCATGCAGAGCGTGGCCCCGGAGATAATGGAACTGGAGAGGGAGTCACAGGCAACCCGCGATCTCTACGGGATTGGCGCGAACCATACTGATGAATTCGGACGCACCCTTCTGCTGGCCAGACGCTTCTCGGAGGCCGGGGTACGTTTCGTGACCGCCACCCACTCAACCTCACGCTATGGCAATCTCTGGGATCAGCATGCTGGCCTTGAGAAAGGGCATCGTGGCAACGCGAATGCCGTGGACCAACCCATTGCGGCCCTCCTCCATGACCTTGAAGCACGAGGCATGCTGGAGGACACCCTCGTTCTCTGTGGCAGCGAATTCGGACGCACTCCCAGTCGTGAGATTTTTGATGGCCAGATGGGCCGCAGTGATGACGGTCGGGATCACAATCCGCATGGATTCACCATGTGGATGTGCGGAGGGGGGACAAGGCAGGGCTACCACCACGGAGCCACGGATGAGTACGGCTACTACGCCATACAGGACAAGGTTTCCATCCACGACCTCCACGCCACCATTCTCCACCTCATGGGAATGGACCACAAGCGACTGACCTTCCACCACTCCGGCCGGGACTACCGCCTCACTGACGTCTTCGGAAAGGTCGTTCAGGAGATCCTCTCGTGAGGAGACGGAACCCGGTCCACCGGCTACCCGACGTCACTTCACCGGCTTGAGGACGATGCGCCTGATATCCATGATTCCCCGAGCCTTCTTGAGAACCTTTACGGTTAGTTCCTGGGAGCCATTCTTGTCGATGGTCACCTCGCCAAGGGAAACATCAATCCAGTTCTGATATCCACCGGTATCCTTGACCGTGAACTCCAGGGAGGCTCCCGCCGTTTCAAGAACTGCCCTGCTTCCCCCTGCTCCCCGTCCGCACCCCTGGGTCAGGATGACTTCGTACTTTCCCGCCGTCGCCACCGTATAGTTCCAGACCGGATAATCATTCGGATTCCCCCAGAATCCTATGCAGAGCTTCTTCGGATTTGGCTCATAACGCAACATCACTCCTGAGATCCGGCAGTCCCTCGCATCCAACTCAATGGCTTTACCCTCCTTCTGCACCACATGACTGCCCTCGGGGGCCGGAACCAGCCTCAGAGCCGCCACCCCCTTGGGGGCTTCATCCAATTGAATAACACAGGGCCCAGCCTTCTTCATGTAGAATCTTCCAAGGTAACCCGTCTCCGCCTTAGCCGATTGAGAACCGGGCTTGGCGGGCAGCCCCTCAATCGGGCCCTGTCCGTTGAGCGTAACCTTTGGGTAGCTATCAGGAGTGCCTTCACAAATGAGGTCATACATTCCCCACCGCGTGGCGCGAAAACTGGCAGAGACCTTGCCTTCTTCAATCTTGAAATCCTCTCTCGAAATTATGACCTCCCCGTTTTTCTCGAACGTCGGTTTGGCCGAAACTTCCGGAAGCAGGAGCGGCAGGACAAGACAGGCTGGCAGCAGAAGGCGGACACAAGAATGCATGGATGCCAGTGTTACCGGGGAGCCGATCCTTGCAACCTCCTAATGCGGTCCTTACGGACCTCCTGACGGGATTTTATCTCCTGAAGCCACAATCCTCCAACCGTTTCCAGGCTCCCCGGGGCGCTGGCCCTGCCAGTGACCGGTCAATCCTTCAGGAACGGCTGGGAGCTCCGCAGATAGGCGAAAAGATCCCGCAACTCCTGGTCACTCAGGCCATCAAGAATACCATCCGGCATGAGGCTGCGTCCCAGCGGCTTGGTCTCCTTCACAAACTTCCGGGCAAGCGCTATCTCGCTGCCATCAAATCCCCGCAAGGTCATTGTTCGTGGCCCGTTATCGACCACGAACCCGACAAGCAACCGCTGATCGGTAGTAGTGACCTGCACTCCTTCAAAGCCCTCCCGGATCGTGGCGCCGGGGTCAACAATACTCGTGAGCATTGTTTCCAGATCGTCACGCTGGTAGGCTGTCAGATCCGGTCCGAGCTTGCCGCCCTCGTGGAAGAGAACGTGGCATGAGGCACAACGTTGCTTGAAGATCGGCCGCCCCCGGTAAGGGCTTCCCACTACTCCATCCACCACCTTGCGTATGCGTGCCACCTCTTCCTGTGGACTGCGCAGCGGCGCTGTTCCTTCTCCAAAGTGCTTCCTGACCAGGGCAGTTATCCGTTTGCCCTGATAACTACGCAGAAGCGCAATCGCTTCCAGCGACGTTTTCTCCGCCTTCACACGCCCCGCCTCAATAGCCTCCAACCACTCCTCGCTGAAGGAGCGTCGCCCAGCCAGAAGGGCTTCTCCTGCGGGACGCAGATCTCCAGCCAGGGATTCCCACTGCTTCAGAATCTCTTTCCCGATCCGAGGACTTGAAAACGTCTGCAGGCCGGTCAGGGCGGCCCGTCGTAGCATGACGTCACTCTCTCCCTGAACCACCCCGAGCAGAATGTCCTCGCTCCCCTCCCTGCCCAGTTCACCAAGCGTCCGGATCAAGCGCAGCCGTTGCTCCCGCTCCGTCCGGGGGTCGCGTATCAGTTTCCCGGCCTCTACGACCGCCCCCTCCTCACTCCGCCGCAGCCGCAACACCAGCGAAAGTTCTCCAACCGCAGCAAGAGCTTCCGACAACTCGAGCGGAAGAGCAGGGATAACACCCCCCGTGAAAGCCTGCTCGAAACCGAGCATCAGGGCCTTCCGCTCTTCTTCCGATTCACACAACTTCAGCAGCTGCGCGCACATGAGAAGTCCACTCTCCCGGCCGCTGGCAGCATAGCGCCTCATCACACGCGGCAGGATTTCCCGCCGCACCATCGGCTGTTTTCGGATCTCAGGATCACGGAACAAGGTGATCATCAAGTCCTCACCTTCCAGCGCATGTTTTTCCAGCGCCCACCACAGCATGAGCGGAACACAGGGGTCCTCAAGATCACCACTGCGCTTGAGGAGTTCTCCGATCACCAGCATCCCCCGGGACGACTCCTGCTTCATCACGGTCGAGGCCAGCTGGTTCCACACTTCGAGGTCTTCCTCCCGCTTCGCCAGCTCGCTCATCTCCGTCAGGGAGCCCGTTTCCCCCCTCTCACCAAGAAGCCGCACGGCCCACGCCCGGACCGGAGGATAAGGATGCTTCAGTAATGCCTCCCCGAGTTCCCTCGACCATCCGCCACCCTGAAAAAGGGACCAGACTCCGCCGAGCACCTCCCGCCCCTCCTGATCTCTTACCCACCGGCCCAAGGTTTCGTGATTCTCCTCATCACGCACCCGCCTCCCAAGCAGGCGCACCGCCATCTGCCGGTGCCACTTGTTCGGATGCTTCAGGAGAGCTACCAGCTCTTCACCAGACTTACCCGCAAGGTTGATGTCCCGTTCCAGCTTCTGACTCCTGCCGCGCAGCCGGTAGATGCGCCCGGTCGTGGGATCGATCTGACTCTGATAGTGCTGTCCATGTGCGATGTAGAAGTCGTAGAAGTCGGCCACGTAGACCGAACCATCGGGAGCATTGCAGAGATAAACCGGGCGGAAAGCTTCGTCCGAACTCTCAAGTGGCTTTCCCAGGTCCGTGGTTTCAAAGGTCGAACCGCGTTGCCTGCGCTCGGAGAGGACCAGGTGATGGTGCAGAGGGTCAGCACTGAGAAAACGGCCCTGCATGCGCCCCGGCATCGCACTCCCCTCACACAGGATGGTAGCATGACTGAAACGCGGGATGGGATTCGTGCTTCGCATTTCAGGCAGGTCCCCAAACGCAAAGGGATTGGCCACCGGACCGAACTTGTTGGGCGTGCGCCCCTGCTTGAGGAAGTAGCCGGCCTGCAGATAGTGCCAGCCCCGCGTATTTCCTCCATTATGACCGGAAAAGAGACGCCCGTCAGAATCAAAGTCTAGGCCGAAGACATTACCTCCTCCCTCCGCGAAGACCTCGAACTTCTCCCGGTGCGGATGATAGCGCCAGGTCATGCAGCCTTCGAAATAGACCGCGCTCCTTCTGGCAGGATCCTTGCGCGGACTCCAGATCCGGGAAGCCACCGTGCTCCCCTGCCCCCCGTAGATCCAGCCATCAGGGCCCCATGCCAGGCCATTTGCGATCGAGTGGGTATCTTCAAAGCCGAAACCCGCAAGGTGTATTTCCGGGTCTCCATCCGGCTTGTCGTCACGATCGCGGTCCGGATAGAACAAAAGGTACGGGGTATGCATCACCCACACTCCATCGTGATCCGGTAAGGCTGCATTCGCCAGGTCGAGGCCATCCAGGAAGACGGTGTGCCTGTCGAAGCGTCCATCCTGGTTGCTATCCTCGTGGACCGTGATTTTCGAGCGACCAGGATAATGACCCGGCGGCGCCTTGGGCTCCTGATCATACTTGGCACGATAATACTTGTCGCGGCTGATCTGCTTCAGGCCCGCAGGATAGGGATACTGCCGGAAATGGGATATCCAGAGCCTGCCCCGGTCGTCAAAACTCAGGTGGGTGGGTTGTGCAACCAGCGGCTCGGCGAGCAGTTCCTCAACCACCAGGTCCTCGTCCGTGCTTAACAGGGCGAGGCTCTCAGCCGGTGTCTTACGGGGCCCGGGCACCAACTCCTTCGCCTCACCCAGGATACGGCTCGCTTCCACGAATGTCTCGTAAGCTGCCCGGGCAGGCTTCTTCACAAGGGCCTTGCCCAGTGGAGCACGTCCTCCCCTCCAACTCTCCCATTCACCCTCGAGAATACACTCAAGGAAGTAGCCCTGAATTGAAGGTGCTCCGCCCCTGAACCCCCCGTGCGGGCCCTCATTGAAAACACGCACCACCACCTCGTTCCATTGGCCCTTCGGCAGCAACCCGGGAGGAATTTTGTAGCGGGTGATCCTCTCCCCGGTGGCCTTCCCGAACCGGGGAGGAAAGGTTCCCGCGCCCCCAATGCGCTGCCCGTTGACATATACTTCGTGTACATCCGCCACCTCTGTCACGGTAAAGGTCACCGATTCCCGCCAGAGGGAGCGCCCCGTCATTACGGTCCAATGATCTGGCACCTTAACCCAGCAACGGAACCACTTCTGGACAGAATCGTTCCAAGGCATGGGAACAACCGCATCCTCCCACTCTTCCGCAAGGGCACTGGCCACGAGCGCAAGTGCAACGAGAGACAGGAGGACCGTCTTCATGGCAAGCCACCCTAGCGGGTCACCACGGCATGCCAACGATGGAGTGATGGCCCGGCAGCACCTTTCAGCCCCGAATCCGGAACAGCACGATTCCCGCTTTCCCACCGGTCTCTCCGTAGCATAGCCTCTTCCAATGAGATTCCTGCCCACACTCCTGGTTATTTCTCTCTCCTCGCTTTCGGCTCTCGCCGAGGAAACCGTCAAAAACCTCCGCCTCGGGCTGATCGGACTCGATACCTCCCACGTAATCGCATTTACCTCGCGTTTCAACGATCCGAATAACCCCAATCATGTTCCCGGGGCGACCGTGATCGCCGCATTCAAGGGCGGCAGCCCGGACATCCCTTCCAGCATTAGTCGCGTCCCCGGTTATACCAAGACCCTTACTGAGGAATACGGCGTGAAGATCTACAACGACATCGCAACGATGTGCCACGACATAGACGCCGTTCTTCTTACCAGCCTGGATGGCCGACCCCATCTTGAGCAGGTCAAGCCTGTCATCGCTGCAGGCAAGCCGGTCTTCATTGACAAGCCGGTGGCCGGATCGGTGAAGGACGCAGTCGAAATCTTCCAACTCGCCCGCAAGGCCAAGGTTCCCTGCTTCAGCAGTTCCTCCCTGCGCTGGTATCCCGGCGTCGTGAAGGTTGCCACTGCTGACATCGGCGAAGTCCGTTCCGCCATTTCCTACGGACCAGCTCCCTCTGAACAGTCTCTTGCGGACTCGGCGTACCCTGGGAACAGTGCCGCCCCGCAATTCC
>PAQU01000073.1 GCA_002709395.1 Roseibacillus sp.
TCCTGCTCCTGCTCCTGCTCCTGCTCCTGCTCCTGCTCCCGCTCCCGCTCCCGCACCCGCACCCGCACCCGCACCCGCACCACAAACCCCCTTCTTTTCTCCGGACGACAAACAAGTCATCGCGAGAATTGAAGCTTGGCAGAGGCAAGGCAGGAGCAAGCAGTATCTAGGGATCGTAATCGTCGCCATAGCTGCAGTCCTCTTTTTTCTCTCAAACATGATCACTTTTATGATGGCCATTCATTTTCTCTGGGGATGGATCCCTACCATTGCTCTCGCCTTCTGGGGTATTCGGATGTGGCGCAAACCGATTGCCCCGCTCCCCCCCGGGACTACTCCTCCTCTCGGATACACGGTCCCAGACCCCGAGCTCGAAAAATCGTGACTGCAGGGGCCGGGGCGTAGAGCAGATCTCCCAAGCCCCCGGGAATCTCTTCCACTAGTAATACGGTCGCAGCAGGAGGTAGACCACTGGCCCGGTCACCGCCACGTAAAGCCAGACCGGGAAAACCCTCCCCGCAAGCCTGCGATGCCTCGCAGCCTGATTGGTAAATCCGTAGACGAAACTCAGCAGGATGAAGGGCAGGCTCAAGGCCGCGAGAGCAATATGAGACAGCAGAATCACAAGATACACCATCCGCATGGGCCCTGCCTCCGTCCTTTCCGCCTCACTAAGCTCTCCATTCCCATCAAGATCCCCATAGATGGTCTCGGGAGTCGTGAAGTGATATGTCACATAGGAGAGAAGAAAAAGCAGAGAGCATCCCATCGCGACATAGATCATGCGCTGGTGCTGGATCACCCGCCCTCTCCTGATATGAAGCAGGGCAAGAATCAGCGCCGCAGCCGCACCACTGTTCAACATGGCATGTAACGGCGGAAGAAAATGCAGACTGACTCCCTCTGGCAGGCCGATCTTTACCTGTCGCATCAATCCCACGAGGAACAGGACCAGCGCCGTCACAACCCAGACGGCGATCTTCAACTTCCCCGCCAGCGCCATGTTGGCCTCACGGCTCCGGTAAGCTTCCAACTCGTTCATGGGTTTGTCGATGCAGAGGCGCCCCTGTCCGCGAGACTTTTCAGGATGGATTTCCGCACATCCTGGAAGTAGTAGTCCTTCACCCTCTCTCCCTGGGTCCGGGCAAACTGAAGATCCCGCTTCTTCACGCACTTCCACCCGTTGTAGACCAGCAACCCCCGGTCGTGGGAAAAGGGATTCTTGGCAGGAGGCACCTTATTCTTCACCACTTTCATGAAGCCCATTTCCTTCTCCAGGTATTCATGAACCGCCTTCTCTTCTCCTCGCAGGAACCACCAGTTGCTGCTGTCCGCCTCCATCACCCGGGCATAATCCCTTAGTTGCTCCAGTTGATCGGACTCCGGGTCAATTGAGATCGATACCATGTGAAACGCGGGATCCTCGGAAAATTCCGCATAGAGGGCCTTGAGGTCCTCGGAGGCGGTCTGGAGACAATAAGGGCAGGTTGCGAAGAAATTGGTCGCCACCCAGACCTTGTCCCGGAGCGCTGAAAGCTTAACCTCCTTCCCCTCCTGGTTAGTGAGAACAAGGTCCTTCTCCAATCTACCAAAGTCTTCAGCTACATCCGCCCCGACCTTGTCCGCGATGGGAGTGAACCTGCGCTTCCGCGACTCCCTGAGCCATAACGAAGTGCCCAGTACTGCCACGCTCAGAATGGCAACGACAACATAGATGGTGATGATTTTTCCCCGGTCGCTCATGATTACTACTACCCCTCCTTGAGGTCCCCGTCTCGAATATATTGCAGAACCTCATGAAAACGCTCCAAGGCCCTCTCTACATCATCGATCCGCTCGCTCGCGCCCAGCCTCTTGGCCTCTCCCGGGTCTTCGGAGAGTATTTTTTGCGCATCCAGCGCAACTTCCCGGGCCCGGTTCAGGTCAAAGGCAGGGGCGAGAACGTGTAGATTCTCGTCAATGAAGACCAAGGTGGAGCGAAACCGCTTCCGAGGACCAGCAGGTGATGGGATCGACTCAATGAACTCGGCCCGGACCTTGTGGCGAATGTAACCTCGCGCCGCCTCTTCCTCTGCCTGGACAAAAAACCAACGCTCGTCCCCTCCTACCCCGAGCTTCTCCAGAGCCGCTTTGAGTAATTCGGGATTATCCTGCTCCGGATCAACCGTAATTCCCAGGAAACAGAGCTTCTCATCCTCTGGAAACTTCAGGGCGACCTCTTTCATGGCCTTGAGCGATTCCATCATGCGCTCCTCTTCCCTGAGGGAGAGGGGCGTGAACAGGGTGATCCTGCCCTTGAGTTGCTCCGTGCTGAAGGCCTTGTTGTTCTGGTCCCGACCGAAAAAAACCTCCGTCAGGCGCTGTACCACATGCGGTCGGGAATCCTGTTCATCTTCCCGGTGCTTGATCCGGTAGGCCATGGTTACCAGGACGCCACCAATCAACATGACAACCGCGATTGCCAATCCCGTTCTCCGCAACTGAGCAGGGTCCCGCTCGGCAGGTTCCAAGTGACCGGTTGTTCTTGCCACTACGGGAATAAAATAGTCCCGGAAAGGGAAATTGCACAGGGGAAATTCCGACAACCTTTGAAGAAGTATGGCTCATCAGGCGGCCTGCGGGGAGCCTGTGAACCTCACTGCCAGTCAATTGCAAGCACCGTGAGGACCACCGGGAGGTATAACAGGGTCAGCAGGAAGAATCTCCGGAATGCCGACCGCTCCCCGGAACGGGAAAAGCGCACCGCCAGCCAGGCCAGCAACAGGCCGGACGCCAGTCCCACCACTCCAAAAAACCAGCCGGTGAAACCCAGCAGAACTCCACTCAGCCCCAGTCCCCCCAGCAAAACGGAAAAGGCTGCCGCCAATCCTCCCGAGCGCCTCCCTGACTCATCGCCATCGGACCACATCCGGAAACCCGCTTCCTCATACTGCTCCCGGCAGAGCCAGTTGATCGAGACGAAGTGCGGGAGCTGCCACAAAAACAGTAAAGAGAAGAGAAACCACCCCCGGGGGTCTTCCATCCCTCCGCCTCCTCCAACCCATCCAATCAGTGGAGGCAGGGCCCCCGGCACCGCTCCTACGAGGGTATTGATCGAGCTTCGCCTCTTCAGCGGGGTGTAGACGAAGACATAGGTCGCAATGGTGATCCCCACCAGAAGGGCCGCTTCATGATTCACTTTCGCTGCCAGGTGAATGATCCCGAAAGCACTGAGGATCCAGCCGAGCAGGAAGGCTCCCGTTGGAAGAACCCGCTCCGAGGGCAGGGGCCGGTCCGCAGTACGCCTCATCCGAGCATCTTCCTTGATTTCCATCAACTGGTTGAAGACCGCCGACCCAAAAGCCGCTGAGGCGGTCCCAACAAGGGTATGAAAGAGTAACCAGACCCGGCTCGCCCCCCACCCTTCATCTCCACTCAGGGTCGCCACCAGGAACCCGAAGAGGGTCGTCAACAACACAAAGATGTTGAGGCGCAGCTTGATAAGAGTAGCCAGATCCTCCCGCAGGCTCGGGACAGCCCCGGCAGCACCGGGTTCCGAATCAGCCACTTCCTCCGTCACGTCCCGGGACTATGGACTCATCCTGCTCACTCCGCAATCCCGGGAGAGGAAGATCCTCCAGAAAAACCTGACAATTATTCTTCCACGGCATTAGATCCCTCCCATGAAGTTCGCGATTTGCAACGAGACCTTCCAGGACCGCAGCTTTTTCGATCAGTGCCAGGCTGCAGAGGCCGCTGGCTATACCGGGATCGAGATTGCTCCCTTCACCCTTGCCGACGACATCTCCCTCATTTCGAAACAGGAGATTACAGATTACCGCAGCGCAGCGGCTGACCACGGTCTGGAAATCATCGGCCTGCATTGGCTTCTGGCCAAGACCGAGGGCTATCACCTCACCAGTCCCGACGAAAATGTTCGATCCGCCACCTCCGTCTACGCCCGCCAGTTGGCCGATCTCTGTGCTGCCTTGGGTGGAAGCATCATGGTCTGGGGAAGCCCCCAGCAACGCTCCCTTGAGGAGGGGTGGGACTACGGAGAGTCCGTTGAACGGGCCGTAGAGGTGCTTCGCCCCGCCGCTGAGTATTGTGCCGCACTCGGAATCACCATCGCAATGGAGCCCCTCGCCCGCTCCGAGACCAATTTCCTGAATACCGCCGAGGAAACCACGGCCCTCCTTGATATTGTCGACCATCCGAATCTCCAGCTGCATCTCGACGTCAAGGCCATGAGCTCCGAGCAGAAGGGACTGGGAGACCTCGTCCGGGACAATGCCCCCCGTATCGCCCATTACCATGCCAACGACCCTAATCTCCTTGGCCCGGGAATGGGAGAGGTGGATCACACGCCCGCCGCCCGTGCCCTGCACGAAATCGGCTACGAGGGCTGGGTCTCCGTCGAGGTCTTCAAATATGAGCCCAGCCCCGACGAAATCGCCCGTCAAAGCATGGAATACCTGCAAAGAGTATATCTCCCGGCCACCTGATTCCCCTGAGAACCATACGCGGCCGAATTTCCTCTTTGCCGGTGCTGCCCCATCCCGGTTAGGGTCCCCAAAACACCATGAGCAGCAACGACGACCAACCCAACCGTGAGATCGAGATCCTCGATTCGGTAGCCGACAAGGGCACCCTCCAAAAGGCCAAGGCCTACAGCAAGCTCTCCGGCCCCGGCTGGCTCCAAAGTGCCATCACCCTCGGCGGTGGATCCCTTGGCGGAGCCATGTTCCTCGCCGTCATGGGTGGGGTGGCGATGCTCTGGGTCCAACCCATGGCCATGCTCATGGGCGTTATCCTGCTCGCGGCGATTTCCTACGTCACGCTCAGCACAGAACGTACCCCCTTTCAAAGTCTCCGCCAAGAGATCAACCCTGTCCTCGCCTGGGGCTGGCTCGCGGCCTCACAGCTCGCCAACATGATCTGGGTTCTTCCCCAGTACTCGCTCTCCTACGCCGCCCTTACAGATAACCTTTTCCCAAATTTTTTCGCTGAATCAAAGGGAGAGGATTCCACCAAGTATATCATCTCCTTCCTGATCCTCGGCGTCATGCTCGCCATTAACTTCCTCGGATCTGGAAAGGGCCGTGGTTATCGCATCTACGAAAACACCCTTAAAGTTCTCGTCGGGATCGTGGTGCTCTCCTTCTTTGGAGTCGTCATTCGGCTCGCCGGCAGCCTCGAATGGGGCGCGATCTTCGCCGGATTCATTCCAAATCCATCTCTCATCTGGGAACCTGCAGGCGCTTATAAGGAAATCCTCGACTCCCTGACCTCCGCAGAAGTCAAAGACTACTGGACCAATGTCGTGCTCAAAGCTCAGCGCGATCCCATGGTCGCCTCCGCTGCCGCCGCCGTCGGCATCAACATGACCTTCCTCATGCCTTGGGCCCTGAAGGCCCGGGGATGGGGCAAAAAGCATCGCGGCCTGTCCCGTTTCGACTTGGTCACCGGCATGATGGTTCCCTTCATCCTTGCCACCGGGTGTGTGGTCATTGCAGCAGGCTCCCAATTCCACGGCAAGGCATTCGAGGGCCTCTTGACAGAGGAAAGCGGGAAAGTCGTCATCGTCGAAACCAACGAAAAATTTGGAGATTACAGCAAAGCCATCGAGGCTCGAAACAAGACCATTGGCCAAGATACCACCCTCGCTGATGGCGAGAAGCGACTCGCCGCAATGCTCATCAAACGCGACACCAAACACCTGGCCAGCGCCCTCTCCGGTCTCTTTGGAAGCGAATTCTGGTCACAGAAGGTCTTCGGCCTCGGCGTTCTGGCGATGGGGCTCTCCACCATCTCGATTCTGATGCTTATCTCCGGCTTCGTTGCGTGTGAGGTCACCGGCCAACCGCGAAATAGCGCAGCATTTAAAGTCGGCACCGCTCTCGCTTCCACCGGTGTCCTCTGGCCCCTGCTCTGGGGCGGAGAATCCAAGGCCTATCTATCCGTCACCACCTCCACCTTCGGGTATGTCCTCTTCCCCATCGCCTTCCTTGCCTTCATCACGATGATCAACTCGAAAAAGGTCCTCGGCGATCAAGTTCCCACTGGAAAAGCCAAGCTCGCCTGGAACATCCCCCTTATCATCTCCTGCGTGATCACAGGATTGGCTGCTGGCTGGACCGGATGGAATAAGACCCTCAAGGTCGGAGAAAACGCCATCCCACTTGGGAAATATTTCATCATCACTTTCATCATCCTTGTCGTCATCGGATTCTTCCTGCCCAAGAAATCCAGCGCCCGCGGCTAGCCAAGAACTGACACCCGACGACTAACAACTCTTCCTTTCATGAAATTCGGAATCATCGGGGCTGGCATGATCGGCCAGTTCCACGGGAAGGCCATCGAGGCCATGGCGGGCGGAGAACTGCACTCCGTCTTCGACCTCCGGGCCGAAGCCGCGGAGCAACTCGCAGAGCAATTCGGAGCCAAGTCGTTCAGCGACATTGACCAGTTCCTCGGCGATGACGAACTGCAGGTCGTCACCGTGGGGACTCCTTCCGGGGCCCACCTCGACCCCTCCCTCGCCGCCCTCAAGGCAGGCAAGCATGTCATCTGCGAAAAACCCCTTGAGGTCACCCCTGAACGAATCGACCTCATGATGGAGACTGCGGAGGAAAGCGGAGTCACCCTCGCCGCGGTTCTCAACCGCCGGTTTCACCCCGCCATGGATGCCTTCAAGGCCGCCGTGGACTCCGGACGCTTCGGAACTCTCACCTCGGCCTCTGCCTACGTAAAGTGGTACCGCGACCAGGCCTATTACGATTCAGCCGCATGGAGGGGCACCTGGGCTCTCGACGGCGGAGGAGCCCTCATGAACCAGTCGATTCACACCATCGACGCCCTTCTCTACCTCGCCGGTCCAGTTGCAAGCGTCCAGGCCAGCACCGCCTGCCTGACCCACTCGGATATCGAAGTCGAGGACACTGCGGTAGCCATCGTCGAATTTGCCAATGGAGCCCGCGGAGTGATCGAGGGATCCACTTCCAACTGGTCCAAAGACGGTCACCCTGCCCGTGTGCAACTCTGCGGAGACCGTGGCAGTGTCTTCCTCGCTGACGAAGCCTTCGAGATCTGGGACTTCATGGATACGATCCCCGGGGACACCGAGGTTCACCAGAGCATGATGAAGGGATCCGAAGCAGGCCTCGGGGCCAACGATCCCAAGGCCATCAACTTCGAGGGGCACCAGAAGAACTTCGAGGAAGTGGTGAATGCAATCGCCGAAGGTCGGGAGGCCAGTGTCAATGCCATGGAGGCGCGCAAGGCGGTCTCCCTCATCTGCGCCATCTACGAGAGCGCAAGGAACGGAGGCAGCAGGATTACCCCCGGGTAGACGGCATTCCTCGTTCTTACTCTGATCCCTCCGCGAACTCCCTTACCTTCTTCTGGCTTTCCTCATCGAGATTCTCGATGGGGTATTTGTAGATCTTACCGCTGGCCAGCTTCAGAATAGCCTTGTCCCCTTCCACGCGGAGGAGGGCAGCCCTGATCTTCTTGCCATCCTTGTTGGTCCAGACTCCCTCGAGGGGAGGCTTTCCGGCCGGGACCGGCTCCTCTTCTGCTCCAAGCTCGGCTCCCTGAGTGATCCAGAGCTTGAGGGTGTTGATTTCCCTTTCACTCAATCCGGNACCCTTCGGAGGCATCCTGTTCTCCGGGTCCTCCGACTGAATCACTTTCATGAAAAGTCCTCCGTTGGGTCTCCCGGGCACTATCTGTAACCCTGATCCGATGTGCCGCTTGATTGCATGCGGCTCAAGATTGAGGTCCCCCTTTTCCTTCCCATCCTTGTGACACTTGATGCAGTTACTTTTCAGGATCGGCAGGACGTCCTTCTCAAACTCCACCGCAGGGGCGGAAAAACTGCCAAGGAGAAGGAAAACAACGATGGGGAGAAGCCTCTTCACGGGCCCAATATGACCCCAGAAAAGCCAGATCTCCAGTCCGCAAGCCTCCAAAATGCCATCAGGCCCCGCTACCCTCCGGCACAAAGGAAAATCAAACCACATCTCACTCTTGCCAGATTCCTGCAATTACTCTTTCCTTCCCCAACATGTATCTCACCGGTTTCGCTGACGAGGCAGCACAGGACCTGGCCACCCAGATCAAGGCAACCAAGGAACTTGGATGGAATGCCATCTCGGCACGATCCATTGATGGGACCAGCATCCACGAACTCTCCGACAAGAATTTCAACAAGGCTCTGAAACTTCTTGAGAAGGAGGAAATACGTATTCCCGAGATTGGCTCCCTGATTGGAAACTGGGGAAAGAAGATCACCGATGATTTCGAGGTCACCCTGGGAGAGATCGAGCGGGCTATTCCCCGTATGAAGCGCCTCGGCACAAAGATCATCCGGATAATGTCCTACGCGCAGGAACCCTGGGGAGAAGACCAGCACGAGGAAGAGCGATTCAAACGCCTCCGGGTCATCCAGCAAAGGTTCGCCGATGAAGGAATGACCGCAGCCCACGAGAACTGTGCAAACTGGGGAGGGTTCTCAGCAAAACATACCCTCAGGCTGATTGAAGAAGTACCCGGACTCAAACTTGTCTTCGACACGGGCAATCCGGTGTTCCAGCGTGATCGATCGAAGTCCGAACCTCATCCCTTCCAGGACGCCCTCGGTTTCTACAACGACATCAAGGAGCACGTCGTCCATGTTCATATCAAGGACTGCCGTTACCCCAAGGTCGGCGAGACCGAACCTGAATACACCATGCCCGGAGAGGGTGACTGCCACCTCCAGCATATCATGCGCGACCTCAAGGCCCGCCGCTACGATGGGGGCTTTGCCATCGAACCTCATGTCGCCACGGTCTTCCACGTGAAGGACGGGAAAAAGCCGGACTGGAAACAGTGCTACAAGAGTTATGTCGAGTATGGCAACCAGGTCGAGAACGTCCTCGATGACATTGGCTGGGAGGCTAAGCCGGTTGAATAGGAGTGGTGAAGCTCGGCAACCACCGACTGCTCTCATTACCTTCCTGACTCCCCTGCAATTTATCGTTTAGGACCGGCCTCTGACGGGTTATTCTCCCGATCGTGCTCCCGTGGTTTCAGAACGGCGCCTTCCCTCTGTATCTCGCCCCGATGGCGGGAGTGACCGATGTTGTCTTCCGCAGCATATGCAAGGAACTGGGAGCCGATGTGATGGTCACCGAGTTCGTCTCCAGCGAAGGCATTATCCGCCAGGACACACGTACCCGGAAATATACCGAATTCACTGATGAGCAACGCCCTGTCGGGGTGCAGCTTTTCGGCGCGGATGGCGTCAGGATGGGCGAAGCGGCCCGGAAGGTCATCGACTGGAAGCAACCCGATTTCATCGACATCAACTTTGGATGCCCCGTCAACAAGGTCGTCTCCAAGAACGGCGGGTCCTCCCTGCTCAAGGACTGCCCCATCCTGGCCTCGGTAGCCAGCGGAGTTGCCCGGGCGGTGGGAGACCAGGTTCCGGTTACCGCCAAGATCCGCATCGGGTGGGACGAGCAATCCATCAATGCCCCCGAGGTATGCGGCATCCTCCAGGACTGCGGCATGCAGGCCATCTCCATCCATGGACGGACCCGTTCCCAGGCCTACCGGGGCGAGGCCAACTGGGAAGTTATCGATGAATGCTCCCATCATGTTTCTGTCCCCATCGTTGGAAATGGGGATCTCACGACCGGCGAAGACATCAGGAAACGCCGGGAGTCAACCGGGGTCTCAGGTGTCATGATCGGTCGAGCAGCAATGCAGAACCCATGGATTTTCCGTGAGGCGAAGCACTATCTCGAAACCGGCGGCCAACTCCCACCCGTTCCCATTTCTGAACGCTGGCACCTCATCGTGCGACACTGCAGCCTCGCCATCAACAGTAGCCGCTATGGTAACGAAAAGCAGACCATGATGGCGATGCGCTCCCGACTCATGGCCTATTGCAAGGGCTTTCCGGGTGCCAAACCCCTGCGACGCCGCCTTTCCACCGTGATCTCGCTCTCCGAAATCGAAGACGTGGCAGCCGAATACATCTCCCACCTTGAGAGCGGAATCCCGGAACTGGCAACACCCTGACCTCACTTGAGGTCCCAATCCGGAAGAGCTGCCCTCCCCATCTCTTGCCAGCAGGCTGATTTCTGCCCTAGCATGGCAAGCATGGAATCCCACGAGGTCCTCAAGCACTCCTTTGAGAAAACAAGTCCGAAGGCTGTGGCTGCCGAACTCGGCGTCTCTCTTTCCCTTGTCTACAAGTGGGCCCAGGATCAGTCCGATACCGGGAGCGGAAGCCGCAATCCACTTGATCGCCTCCTCGAAATTATCCGGATCACAGATGACACGCGCCTCATTGAGTGGCTCTGCCAGCAATCCGACGGCTACTTTGTTCGTAATCCTGACAGTAATTGCGACGACGGCTTCGAAGTCCTCCCTGCCACCAGCGAGATCATCGATCAGTTCTCCAAGCTCCTGCGCAGGATCTCCGAATCCGCCCTCGATCACTCCATTACCCCGGAAGAGGCTGGCAGTATTCGCGATAGCTGGGACACCCTGAAACGCTATGCCGAGGGATTTGTCCGCTGCTGTGAGGAAGGGGACTTCGAGACCATCGCCAGAGCCGAGAAACAAGGCTGATACCCTGGCGCCTCCTCAGTTCTCCATACGAGAGACCCAGGATCTGAATGACGCTGACATTTCCTGAACCCGTCCCGGAAAAAGGTCCGCGAGGTCTCTTCTCTCCGTGCGATCCTCTTCCATGTCATAAAGCTCCCAGGTAACCTCTCTCCTGTCCTTTTTTTGCGGCAGCTGGTTCTCCTTGAAAAAATCAATTCCCAGTCGGGAATTGGGATGAGAGGCCACCAGCTTCCACTTTCCCTTCCGCACCGCCCGGCACTGCCCGAATCTCCAGTAAAGAGCCTCGTGCCCCATGCGTTTCCTGCCCTTCATAATGGGAAGCAGGCTCAACCCCTCAAGGGGTATGAGCTTCTGGTTGCCCTTGCTAACAGGATAGTCGACCCCCGCAACCTCCAGAAAGGTAGGCATCAGGTCCATGATATGACCCACCTGCCCGGTCACCATCCCTCCCCTCCTGATCACCCGGGGCCAATGAGCAATCAGCGGTGACGCGATCCCTCCCTCATGAAGCCACCACTTGAACTTACGGAAAGGGGTATTGCTCACGTTGGCCCAGGGCAAACCCTGCGTACGATAGGACTCCAAGGGACCGGGAGCAATCCCCCTGGCCGTGGTGTTGAAGGCCGCATCCTCCTCGGCACATGCCCCGTTATCGGAGAGAAACATCACGAGCGTATCCTGCTCTATTCCAAGTTGACTGACTTTCTCCATGATCTTCCCGATTCCCTGGTCCATCCGGTCGATCATCGCTGCGTAGACTGCCATGTGAAGATCCCACTTCTCCCTTTCCTCCTTCTCCAGATCCTCCCACTCAGGAACCCCGGGAGCCCGGGATGACAATTCCCACCCTTTCGTGATCAATCCTGCATCAAGCAACCCCTTGTGTCTCTTCTCCCGGATCACATCCCATCCCTCCAGGTAGGCTCCCCGATATCTGGCGATATCTTCCGGTCGGGCATGGATCGGAAAATGCGGAGCGGTGTAGGGCAGATAGAGAAAGAAGGGTCTCTCCGAGTCCGCATATTCCTCCAGATATCTCACCGCCTGCTCCGTAAACGCGTCGGTCGCGTAGAAGTCCTTCCTTTCGGGCGTAAAAGGCTGATACCTCATCCCATCACGGGCCCAGGCCCGCTTCTCCCCGGGATACTTGCGCCCCGGTTCATTTTCCCCCGGACGTCTCAGGCCGGGATTGAAGTAATTACAGCACCCGCTGTCCAGCAGCCCATAGAACCGGTCAAATCCCGCCCTCGTTGGCGGAGCCGCAAGGCCCCCATTGCGACCGGTCATCAAGGTATGATAACCTGCCGCCTGCAGGACCTGGGCAACATTAAGGCTCCTCCTGGAATCACCTCCATCCCTCGTCTGCTGGGGATAAAGCCCCGTCAGAACCGAAGCCCGTGAAGGACCGCACTTCGCGTTATTATAGAACTGACTGAAGCGCAACCCGCCCCGGGCGAGCCGGTCGAGATTCGGTGTCCTGATCTCGGAACCATAGCACCCCAGGTCGGAATAGCCCAGGTCGTCAGCAAGAATCAGGATGATATTCGACCGCTCCGCCGCTCCTCCACGCTCCCACGAGACGACGGCAACCAACACTGCCAACAACATCCCCGGACTGCCCCCTTTCATCATCCGGATGGATTTAACAGGAATCCGTTGAATCGTCGAGGCGCGGGACTTGACCAGGCTGGGAATGGGGCACCACTATTTCCGGGATGAAAGCCGTCTTTCCGACCTGCATCGTTACCTTTGCGGCTCTACTTTTCCTGCTCCCTCCCGAAGCAGCCGCGAATCGAGATCCCCTGAAGATTCCCGATACCGATGAAGGCCTTCCCGGTGCTGGCCCGCTGAGGCGAACGGATTGGTTCCGAGGGGTCTGGCGTAGTCGGCGCAGTTCCTGGCTGGACAGGACTGAGGCTCAGAAGAACTCGATCGTCTTCCTTGGGGATTCAATAACCCAGGGATGGGGAGACGACTTCAAGGGGTTCTTCGGCAAACTCAGGGTCGCCAATCGCGGCATCAGTGGAGATACCAGCCGGGGACTTCTCCTGAGATTACCGGAGGATGTCCTGGCCCTCGATCCAAAGGCGGTAGTGATCATGATCGGGGCCAATGATCTCGCCGAAAAGGCCAAGGCTGGAACAGTGTTCGGAAACGTGAAGCTCATTGTGGAGCAGTTGAAAAAACACCGCACCACCATGCCCATCATCCTGTGTGAGACCTTTCCCTGCGCACCCGACAATTATCGCCCGGTGGCTGAGATCCAGAAGATCAACTCCCTCTACGCCACAACATGGGAAAACGACCCCCAAGTGACCATTGTCGGAACCTACAAGCTCTTTGCCGGTCCGGACGGAGCCTCCCTTCCCCGCTTCATGCCTGACCGGGTCCATCCCAACCGGGATGGATATGCAGTCTGGTCAAAGGCCATGCACCCGATCTTCGCCCGTCTGGGACTCTCAGCCGACAACTCGGATCCCACGCCCTGAGACCTACAGGGAATTACCCGGATTCTCCCCCTCGTCATGCCGCTCCCTGCCACCTGTCCTTCCATCGTGTCACCGGCCGGCCAGCCAAGGAAGTTGTTTCAGCGGCCTCTTTTCGCTCTAATGATGACCGCGTTCTCCAGTTCCCTGTCTTCCTGACCATGCTGAACATCTTCGGACAACAACACGGTGGATTCTGTGACCGCCAGTCGCGCCGCAACTTCATTAAGGTCGGAGCGCTGGGACTGGGAGGCTTGACCCTTCCACAGTTGCTCCGAGCGCAAAAGGAAACGGGATCCGGAAGGTCCAACAAGGCCATCATCATGATCTACCTGCCTGGGGGGCCACCCCACCAGGACATGTATGACCTGAAGGTCGATGCCCCGTCCAACATGAGGGGAGAGTTCTCTCCCATCTCAACCAAGGTCCCCGGGATCCGTATCTGCGAGCACCTCCCGCGCATGGCCGCCATGGCGGACAAGTTAGTCTTTGTGAACTCCCTCGTGGGATCGATCGGCCAGCATGCCTCCTTCCAATGCACCACCGGGAGGAGCAACAACAACCAGCCTGCGGGGGGCTGGCCCGAACTCGGCACCGTGATTTCCCGTTTGCAGGGTGAGGAGAAGGAAACGGTTCCGGGATACATCAACCTTTCCCCGAAGATGAAGCACACTCCCTACAATTTCGGGAAGAACAGCTTCGTAGGCGTCAAGCATCGTGCCTTCATGCCATTGGGAGACACCAAGTCGGACATGACCCTTCAGGGGATCACCATGGAGCGCCTCGAGGACCGCAGGCGCCTGCTGAAAAGCTTCGACAGCCTGCGCCGAAATCTTGATGCCAGCGGCATGATGGAGGGCATGGACGCCTTCCAGGAAGAGGCCTTCGACCTCCTCACTTCAAGCCGACTTCTCGAAGCACTCGACCTCAGCAAGGAAGACCCCAGAACCCGGGAGCGATATGGAAAAGGGACCAGCAAGGTGCAGGGTGATGCCGCTCCACGCATGAACGAACAATTCCTCGTCGCCCGGCGTCTCGTCGAGGCCGGGGCCCGGGTAGTGACGGTGAGCTACAGCTTCTGGGACTGGCACGGAAGCAACTTCAAGCGGGCAAAGGAGAACTTTCCCGATTTCGACCAGGCCCTCACCGCCCTCGTCGAGGATCTGCACCAGCGGGGAATGGCCGACGACACCACCGTGATTGCGTGGGGCGAGTTCGGACGCACCCCTACCATCAACAAGAATGCGGGACGCGACCACTGGCCGCGGGTGGCCAACGCCCTCCTCGCCTGCGGGGGCATGCGTACGGGACAGGTCATCGGAACCACCGACCGGCTCGGAGGCGAAGCCGACGAACGACCTGTCCACTTCCAGGAAATCTTCGCGACCCTCTATCACAACATGGGGATCGACATCAACAAGGCCACCTTACCTGATCTCAGCGGCCGCCCCCAGTTTCTGGTCGACACCGCCCACCAGCCCCTTCCAGAGGTCATTTAATCAATTACCCACCGGATTCCTGCGTTCCGGCTCAAGGGCATCAACTCCCCCTTCGGCTGCCTTGCCAACCGTCGCTCGAAAAGGCCGAGAACATGCGATAATCCTGTCCGGGCGCGCAGCTGGGTTGTGCGTAAACGTCGTCCAAACGCAGGGAGTCAACGCAAACGCTTGGAATCAACGGCAAGAAATGGCGCGGCTACTTCTTGTCAGGTGCGTTCTCTTGTTCGGCTTGTTCAATGATTTTCATGTCCCTGAACCATTGCAAACACAGGTCCGGCCAGGTGGAAAGCGGGTGATGCTTAGGTCGAAGAGAGAATCCGTGACCGCCCTTCTCGAAAAAGTGGACGCGAACGGATGCACCGGCTTCTTTCAGAGCGTTGGCATAAATTTGACTTCCGGGAAAAAAGCCGTCGTCCTTGGCTGTTACAATCAGAGTTGGGCTGATTTTATTGGAAACAGCAAACTCCTTACTCAGCTCCTTCCCCTTGTTCATATAGGCCGGGTACAGCAAAACCGTGAAGTCTGGTTTGCAGCGGAAGCCATCAAACTCATCGACTGCCTCATAGGTCTTAACATAAAAACCAGCACTGACCCGGGCCGAAAGGTGTCCTCCCGCTGAGGAACCCATGACTCCAATCCGACTGGGATCGATGTTCCACTCAGAGGCTCGCGAGCGGACAATCCGGACCGCTCGCTGAACATCCTGAAAGGCATCTTTACGTTTCTTGGGAACCCGGTAATGCAGGATAAAGGCGGAGATTCCGTGATCATTGAGCCATTCGGCGATCAGGGTCATCTTCGTGGTAACAAGATAATTATAGCCTCCTCCCGGACATAGAATGACCGCGGGTCCCGGCTCCTTCACGCCGGGAGCCGGGAAGTAGCTCAAGGAAGGCTGAGTGACATCCGTAAGACGTATGTGTCCATCGCCTCGATCAGGCCTAGGCGTTCCCATGCCTTCGTGATCTTGACTCGCTACATCTTTGGGCCAGAGCTTAATGATCTGGATTGCCTTCTCCTCCTTCGCATTCGCAATGACTGCAGGGCCCCAAAAGGCAATACCGCATATAATAAAGACCATGAGCCGGCCTGTCCCCGAGGTTTTCATCTGTCTATTTCCAGCTTCTTCATTATCTCGAAGGTTACTTCATTTCTTGGCTGAACCCGGCATCTTCCTGATACTAATGTTCTCGAAGGCAGCCTTGTAAGTCTCGCCAGATTTGATGCCATGCTCATGGACGCATTGCAAATGCTACGAAACCACGACTGTTCGTTTCGGAACGCTCATCGGGAATCACTTGTTCAATCACGAACTTCCCATTGATTCAGGTTTTGACACTTTTCCCAACAGCACGCACGCGGATCACATTCAATATATTCACAGACAGGCGCCCAAAAAAAGCCCTCCCCCTCGGGTGGGGTCCCCAATCTCCGTAGATAAGGGCAGCGCCCCACCTCAGAAAACGGCATCAACTCCCCCTTCGGTTGCCTTGCCAACCGTCGCTCATCGCGTAGAATCCCGCCCACGCTCCCGTAGCTCAGCTGGATAGAGCAACGGATTTCTAATCCGTAGGTCGCAGGTTCGAATCCTGCCGGGAGCGCCCCCGGCATTCTGTCATCCCCTTTCATTCGTTCCCTGAAAACCTCTTCAAATCACCCCGGCCTCCTCATCGTCCTGGAAGGAATCGACGGAACGGGCAAATCGACCCAGGCCCGCCTCCTTGCCGACTCCCTCCGCCATCGCGACTACCGGGTGATTCTCTCCCGTGAACCAACTGACGGTCCTTACGGCCTCCGTCTCAGGGAATCTGCCTCTACCGGTCGCCTCTCGGCCGAGAAGGAACTGGAGTTGTTCCTCCAGGATCGCCGCGAGCATGTCGAGACCCTGATCCAACCGGCCCTCGAGGGCGGGGAGATTGTCATTCTGGACCGCTATTATTTTTCAACCATGGCCTACCAGGGCGAGCGGGGATTTGATCCTGCCGAAATCCGCCGGGTTAATGAGGAATTCGCTCCCCGTCCCGACCTCCTTCTCCTGCTGGATCTCTCCCTCGACACCGCCCTTCAACGAATCGGGGTCCGCGACGGGGAAGGCAACGAATTCGAACGCCGGGAATCTCTCCAGCGCTGTCGCGATATTTTTCATTCCATCGAGGATGACTTCCTCCACGTGGTCAATGCCGAGCGGAAGGTGGAGGAGATCCAGGCGGGGATCATGGCCGCAGTAGAGCCACTGCTTGTCTCCTCCCGGCCCCAGGGTTCTCCCTGAGAAGCCCTACTCGACCGCTGCCGCTTCCCCCTTGAGATAGACCTCCCGGGGTCGGGCCCCGTCAGCCGGACCCACGATTCCCCGCTGTTCGAGGATATCGACCATGCGAGCGGCCCGGGTATACCCGAGACGAAGCCTCCTCTGCAGGAGCGAAGTACTGGCCTTCTGCTCCTGCAGAATGATTTCGATACATTTCTGGAGGATTTCCTCATCAGCATCGGAGACTTCGTCTCCATCCTCCTCTTCGCCACCGCCCCCACCTTCGATACTGGCCTGCACGCTCTCCTCAAACCGCTGTTCGCTCTGCTCTGAGCAGAATCCCACCAGAGATTCCACTTCCTCGTCTGAAATCCAGGCCCCCTGGGCCCGGTCCAACTTGGCCGACCCGGGCGGAAGAAAGAGCATGTCTCCCTTGCCCACCAGCTTCTCGGCTCCCTTGCCATCGAGAATGACCCGGCTGTCCAGGGCTGAAGAGACTTGAAAGGCGATCCGGCTTGGGATGTTGGCCTTGATGATCCCGGTCACCACGTCAGCCCGGGGAGTCTGGGTGGCTACAATGAGGTGGATGCCCGCTGCCCGGGCCTTCTGGGCAATCCGGGCAATACACATTTCCACGTCCGCCGGAGCGGTTTGCATGAGGTCGGCGAGCTCATCAATGATCACCACGATATAGGGGAAGCGATCGGGGACCTCCTCTTCTTCCTCCTCTTCCCAGTCCCCATCCATCGGTCCAAGCTCTCCATCTTCCAGCGCTGCCGCGATCGACTCGACATGCTCTTCGTCCACTATCTCCTCCTCTGCATTCTCGTCTTCTGCCTCCTCACTCTCAGTCGACAGCCCCGGATCTGTTTCAGGCCGGGCTCGATTGTTGAATGAGTCAAAATTCCGCACCCCTTCCTTCGCAAAGACCTTGTAGCGACGCTCCATCTCATTGACGCACCACTTGAGGGCTCCCACCACCTTGCGCGGATCCGTCACGACCGGGACCACCAGATGCGGCAGGTCCGCATAGACCTGCATCTCAACCACCTTGGGATCAATCATGATGAAGCGAAGTTCATCAGGGCCAAACTTGAAGAGGATACTCGAGATGATCGAGTTGATGCAGACCGACTTGCCCGACCCGGTAGCTCCAGCCACGAGGAGGTGCGGCATGGCCGCGAGGTCACCGATAACGGCCTTCCCGTAGACGTCCTTGCCGAGAGCGAGTGGGATCTTGCGCTTGGAACTGCGAAACTCGTCATCCTGCAGCAGTTCCCGCAGGGCCACGGGCATGCGGGAATCGTTGGCGATTTCGATACCCACCGTGTCTTTGCCGGGAATCGGGGCCAGGATGTTGATCCGCTCCGCCTTGGTGGCCCGCGCCAGGTCCGGTTCCAACTGGGCGATTCTACTCACCCGGAGACCAATACTGGGATAGACCTCATAGCGGGTGATGGTCGGACCGCGGGTGATATCCCCCGCGGTCACATCGACCCCGAAGGCCTTGAGGGTCTCCACGATCTTGGTCTGCTGCGCAATCAGCGCATCCGTATTATCCTCGGCAGGGGCCTCGTCCTCGTCATATTCCAGCAGATCGAACCCGGGCAACTCATAGTCCTCAAATCCTTCCGTGCTGAGAGCCGCATGCTGTGCTGACCTCTTGCGCTCAAAGGGCTTGGCTCCGGCCGCCATGGTTGGCGTAATTCGCTGGGTGGCATCAATGATCTGGGGCTCCGGGAGTTCCTGTAATGGCAGGTGTGATTGTCCTTTCTCGTCCTCCTCAAAGGCAATGACCTCATCGCTTTCCCACTCCTCCGCGACGTCTTCTTCCACTTCTTCCGCCGGAGTCCTGCCCTTTCCGGCCTTCCTGCCCGCGGTTGATTTCTTCTTTGCTCCCGCCCGGGGGCGCCCTGCTTTCTTCTTCTCCCTCGCAGCCCAGGCCTCGCGGAGGTCACCGATCCTCTCAAGACTCCAGAGACAGAGCTCCTTGACGAACTTTATCGGATGAACCCCCAGCAGGGTGAAGAAGCTCAACCAGTAGATCATGCCGAGCAGGATAATCGATCCCATCGTGCTGAGCAGTCCCTTGAAAACAACAACTCCCAGTCCCTCTCCCACGACTCCACCGGTTCCCGCAATCAGGTAGCTCTCCTGCCACGTCGTGAAAAAGCTATTCTGAACTGCCAACAGGCTCGCTCCACTGATCAGGCAGACGGCAAAACCAATCCACGTCCGCAAACTGAAGAAGGCCCCCAGAAAAAGCCTCCCCACTCCCAGCCAGAGCAAACCCAGGGGCAGCATGTAGGCGGCAACTCCAAAGAGCTGAATCTGGACGAACCCGATGAGGGTTCCCACCGGGCCGATCCAGTTCTGGCGAGGTTGATTGGCTTCCATGTCCAGGGCAAAGCCACTCAGGAAGGTCCAATCCGTGAGCGGAAACTTGATTGGCAGGTCCCCCGGGGTATAGGAGATGAGAGATAACAGGAGCAGAATCCCGGTGCCCGAGAGCACGATGCCCATGGCCTCGCCTGACCAACGGGATCCGTCGGCACCCTTCCGCTTCGACTTGTTCCTCGACCTCGCCATAAACTTTTATGCAGCGCCCGGATCAGACTCTGCTACTCACATAGAATCCCCTAAAACCAAGGGGCAAACAAGGTTGAATGATGGTTTTTTTAATTTTCAGGAATCCTTAAGCATTTTATCGGACTTCCCCCCGTTTCCTGTCACCGTTCCTGCCGTTGCCACCCTGCCCTTATGCGTCTTCTTCTTGTTTTCCTGAGCGAACCCCTCCCCGGTCAGGTCAAGTCACGACTGACCCACGCCATTGGTCCGGAACGGGCCGAAGTCGTCTACCGCTCGATGGTTCGGATTCTTCTGGCCCAGTTGAGTGGACTGGAGCAATGCCGTATACGTTTCTGCCACACTCCCGACGACGCCGGTGATGCCCTTCGCTTATGGCTCCTTACCGAGGTCATGGAGGTTCCTGAGATCCAACTGGCCCCGGAAATCATGGACTTTCATCCGCAGGGTGAAGGCGACTTGGAAGACCGGATCTGCCGGGCCGCGGGGAATGCCTTCGAGGAAGGATACCAGAAGGTCGCCATCATAAGCAGCGACTGTATCGAGCTATCCAGTCGCTGGATTCACGCCGCCTTTGCCCAGCTAAACGAGCAGCACGAGGTGGTAGCCGGACCAACCACCACCGGAGGTCATCACCTCCTTGCCATGCAACGTTACCTGCCAGCTCTCCTGAGGCAGATCTCCTGGAGTGGGACCAACGCATTCCAGGCCACCATCCAAAACGCAACACAAGAAGGAATAACCCTCTACCAACTACCCCCACTTCCTGAAATCGGGACCGAAAACGACTATCATCAAGCCCTGTCGGGGCCGATGGGACGCCGACTTCGAAAAGCAATTGAGACTTTCGATCCCTGAATCCCGCCAGACGGTATTCAGGCAGGGGCCATTATGATCTCTTGACTCTTGGCAACGACCGCACGCCGTGTTCAATACATCGGTGTGGTCCCTATCACCTTCCAACCACTCTATATGCCCCGGGTATGGGGCGGGCGGGCTCTGGAAACCACTTACTCAAGGGCGTTGCCTGACGCTCAACCCTACGGTGAATCCTGGGAAATATCGGACCGTAGCTGCGAGCAATCGGAGGTGATTACAGGCGAATTCGCTGGAGCTACTCTCCACGATCTCTGGAAGGGGCAAAGGGAGCAGATTTTCGGAAGCGGTTTAAAGGGAGAGCGCTTCCCCCTTCTCATGAAAATCCTCGATGCCCGGGATGACCTCTCCATTCAGGTCCACCCCCCTGCCTCAGTCGCTTCCCGCCTGGGTGGTGAACCCAAGACCGAGATGTGGTATATCGCGGAAGCGCTCCCTGACTCCCGGCTCTACCTTGGTCTCAGAAACGGAATAACCCGGGAGCAGTTCGAAACCTCCATCCGGGAGGGATCAGTCGATCAATCGGTGCACTCGGTACAGCCCCGTGCCGGACAGTCCATCTTTATTCCCTCTGGGCGCCTCCATGCCATCGGCGCCGGCATGCTGATCTTTGAAATCCAGCAGAACTCGGATACAACCTACCGCACCTTTGACTGGAACAGGGTTGGACTGGATGGCAAGCCCCGCGACCTCCATATCGCTGAATCCCTGGAGAGCATCGACTTCGACGATTTTGAACCGGAAATGAACCAGCCGGAAGATCAGTCCCTGGCCGTCTGCAAGCACTTCAAGGTAGAGCTCCTGAAGCTGTCTCCCGGAACAACGATCGGAAATCCTGATCCTGATCGCTTCTCGATCCTGGCAATCGTAAATGGAAAATTGTGCAGCAGCGACAAGAGGGAATATTTCGCCGGAGATTTTCTCCTTCTTCCCCGTGGACAGGAGCGCTTGAAGGCTGCTTCCGAAACCTCCCTGCTGCAGACCACCATTCCCCGCTGAAGTAATCCTTCAGTCCGGGAAGACAATCGCACGATGCCCATCCAGGATAATCCGCTCATGGACATGATAGCGGATACCCTTGGCGAGAGCAGAACGCTCACAGTCCCGCCCCAGCCTGATGAGGTCATGTACTGAGTGGTAATGCTGCACCCGCTCCACTTCCTGGTCGATGATGGGACCGGCATCCAGGTCCTCCGTCACATAGTGACAGGTTGCTCCAATTAATTTAACTCCGCGCTCGAAAGCCTTGCGGTAGGGGTTCGCTCCCGCAAAGGCGGGAAGAAAGCTGTGGTGAATATTGATCATCCTTCCCTGATAGTCCGAACAAAGCCACCCCGGGACTACCTGCATGAAGCGGGCAAGGACAACCAGTTCCACCGCCTGCTCTTTCAGCAGTTTCTCAATCTCCCGGAAGCCGGGTTCCTTGTCTTCCCCGATCTCCACGAAATGAAAGGGAATACCTGCCTTCTCGGCGATTGAACGACAATCCTCCCGGTTCCCTATAATTGAAGTGATGTCGACTGGAACTTCCCCCAGCTGGGCCCGCCATAGGATCTCGTTAAGACAGTGATCAGTCCTGGTAACCAGCACCGCGGTACGCATGCGATATGGAAGCCGCCGGAAATGCCAGCGTCCCTCCAAGGCGCGTCCGAGGGTCCCGAACCCTCCCACAAAATCATCCGTTTCCACATCAAGCCCGGAGGTGTCGATTTCAAGCCGGGCGAAGAATCTCTCATTAGCCGTATCCGTAAACTGGTTGAACTCCACCAGGTTCCCCTGGTGGTCGGAGACGTAGCCCGCAATCCGGGCCACCAACCCGGGGCGGTCGGGACAATCAATTTTCAGGATCAATCCTTCTCTGGTCATGGGTCACTTTCGTTTAGTTAAAGTTCGAGCGCGCTTACGGGCAAGTTCCAGGAAGTCCCTGGCAATGGGTTTGAGACTCCCCTGGTATATCGCTCCCACCACCACAGGGGGAAATCCGGTAAGACGAATCTCCCGTAATCCTTTCGCAGGTTTCTTTCCGGGAATCGAAACCCCCATGCCCACCCCGAAACCTCGAACCACATAGTCCCTGATTAAATCGAGTGAATTTACCTCCATACTGGTCATCAGGTTGATCTCGCGCTCATCAAAAGCCTCCAGCAACATCCTGCCGAGAACCTCCCGGGACGGCAACCCCACCAGAGGGTGCTTGAGGATTTTTCCCTCCGAGTAAGGGTCGTCTGTCAGGAGATCCCCCAGACGGCGCGCCTTCCAGTTCTCCGGGACCAGTAACACCAGGGGCACCTTGAGTAATTCCACTGCCTCCAGCCCATCCATCAGGCGGCCGTAGATAATACTCACCCCAAGGTCTATTTCCTGATTGAGAAGAAGACCCCGGACATCACCCGGCTCCACCTCCCTGAGGGAGAACCGCACCGCGGGTTCCTTCGTCCGCATGTCAGTGAGTAGATCAGGGAGATGATTTCGCATGGCCGAGGCCGAGGCCGCAATTCGCAGGTGGCAGCGTTCCTCTCCCTTGAGGCGGGCCTCCACATCCCCAAGCCGCGAAAAAAAGGGGTAGAGGAAATCATAAAGTTCATCGCCGGCGGGAGTCAGGGCAAAGGGCCTTCGATTGAACAGTTTTACTCCAAGGTCCTTTTCCAACTGGAGAATCTGGCCACTCACCGCAGGTTGCTGGATACCATAAGGCATTTTCCGGACCGCAGCCGTAATCCCCTCATACTTTGCAACAAAGTAGAACAGCTCAAGGTGATGAATATTCATGCCCCCGGGGGGATAACACCTTTGATCATCAGTTCAATCAATACTTCTGCAGCTTGGATCAAGTCAACCCGTGGCGGGATCCCGGTATTTTCGAATGCAGATGGCTTGAAACTCGGGACGTGAAACTGAAACTCCGGGTATGCGCGCCGTCATTCAAAGGGTTTCCCGGGCATCAGTCACCATCGAGGAGGAAGTCGTTTCCTCCATCGAATCCGGACTCCTCGTCCTCCTCGGAATTGAAGAAGCCGATGATAATACGGACATTGAGTGGCTCACGGCCAAGATCGCCAACATGCGCATTCTCGAGGACGGGGAAGGCCGCATGAATCGCTCCCTCCTCGATACAGGTGACAGCGTAATTGTGGTCAGCCAGTTTACTCTTCATGCCAGCACCAGAAAAGGTAATCGCCCCTCCTTTATCCGTGCTGCGCGACCAGAACAATCTGAGCCACTTTACCAGGATTTCTGTGAAGCCCTGTCTTCCCGACTGGGCCAGCCTGTTGGCCGGGGACGATTCGGGGCCATGATGGAAGTCTCCCTCATCAACGAGGGACCCGTGACAATCGTAATTGATTCCCGGAACCGCGAATAAGATTAAGGCAGCTTTCCTAGTCCTTCAAACGCGTCTTGGTGCCACAATACATGCAACGGAAACTGGAAAAGACCACGGCATCCCGGGCCATCGCAAACCCATACCCCAGGATAGACCTCACTGCCCGCTCATGCTTCTGGCACTTCTTGCCTACGAACAATTTCTGCCCACAGATCCGGCAGCGCACTTTTGTCGCCAGTAGAAGATACAGGATCAGACAAAAGGGAAATACGAGAAGCAACAGGGTGATACTCGCGTGAAAACGAGTTTCGAAGAAGAGCATCATGCCACCGCAAACCAGCAACCCCAGCATGGCCAGGAAACTCAGGAATACAGTCAACACCGTCACAATCGCGGCCAACCTGACCTTCCCCGCATCCGGATGCGACACGCCTCGACTCCGCCTCTCTCCCCTCGATCCGGAACCCGAAAGGTCTTCCAGACTCCGAAACACCAAGCCCTCCTCCGCAGAATCAGCAACTGAGAAATCCCGCCGTGGATCCACTGCCGATTTTTCCCCGCTCGTGGGCGTCACCTTCTCAGGCCCTCTCTCCCTCTCCGCTATGCCATCGGGGAGAAGCTTGGCGACTGGTAATGCAGAGAGGCTTACGCCCGCGCTCTCCATCCGCTCCCGAGAAACTTCCTCAGCCTCAAAGGCGAGAGCCCCGGTTCGCTTTCGAAGCAGACTGCGACCCGTGTCCTGCCACGCCTTCACGAGGTCCGTCGAGGGACAACTCATACTCTCCTCCTGCTGAGCAATGATATCCTCAAGTCGTTGAGTGATCTCCTCCACCTCAAGGGAGGTCAACGCTTCCACGGTATCTAATTCAACCTCTCGAAGAAGGAACAGAAGAGGCTCCGTAATGCCTGGAACTTCAGAGATCTCCGTCATCCCGGTAGTATTAAAGAACGGTTACTCATCGACCTGACCGGGCCAAGGCTAGGAGAGCGCTCTCAGGAGCTCCTCCAGTTGACCCATTTTCTCCCGCCACTCCTCAAGCCGCTCCCGCTCCTTCTCAACCACCTCGGGCTTGGCGTTCTCCACGAACTTGGGATTGCCCAGCATCCCCTCACTCCGGGCCAACTCCTTGCCTACCTTCGCCATCTCAGCCTCGATACGCGCCTTCTCCGCATCCACGTCAATAAGCCCCTCGAGGGGAAGATAAACCTCTCCAATGGCAGTCACAGCAACCGGAGTCCCCTTCGGAGGTTCATAGCCAGAGGAAAACTCAACATCCCTTGCACCACAGAGAAGACCAAGGGTTGCTCCCTCGGAATCGATCCATTCATTGGAAGCTTTCACGATCAGGCACACATTCCTGTTCGCTGCCAGGTTGTATTCCGCCTTCAGGTTCCGGATCCGGGAAACTGACTCGTAAACTTCCCCGACCCTTCTCCCCGCTTCACGTCGCTCTTCCTCCGAAATACCAAACGACTCCAGGGGAGACTCCCCGGGAAGAGGCTGCTTCATGAGCAGCACATTCTCTCCTCCAAAGCCCAGCTTCTCCCACAACTCCTCGGTAAGATGAGGCATGTAAGGGTGCATGAGTTGCAAATAGCGGTCAAAGACGAGATCCATGATCTTGAGGGTTGAGGCCTTTCGTCCCGGATCCGCCTCTTCCCTGAAATCCCCCTTCACCGCCTCCAGATACCAGTCGCAGAACTCTGACCAGAAAAACTGGTAAAGCTGCTGGGCTGCATCGTTGAAGGCATAACTTTCCAGAGCCTGTTTCAGGCCCTCTTCGAGCGAGGCCAGCTTACCAAGGATATCGATCGCAAAGATATTAGGCTGGGCCGCTTCCCCCTCCACTTCTCCCTGCATCTGCCGGTAGCGGCAGGCATTCCAAAGCTTGTTTGCAAAGTTTCTTCCCTCTTCGACCTGCTTCTCGTCGAACTTGACGTCGAGACCTGTAGGAGCAATTCGCATCAACCCATACCGCAATGCATCGGCCCCGTAATTCGCTATCAGATCGAGTGGGTCGGGAGAGTTTCCGAGCGTCTTGGACATCTTCCGGCCCTCAATATCGCGCACAATGCTGTTGAAGTAGACGTTGCTGAACGGGATTTCATCCTTGAATTCCAGTCCGGCCATTATCATGCGCGCCACCCAGAAGAAAATAATGTCCGGCCCCGTGCAAAGATCGACCGTCGGGTAGAACTTGGACTGGGTCGCTTCGTCCATGGTGGCGTATGGCCAGAGCCAGGAACTGAACCAGGTATCCATCACGTCTTCATCCTGCACCCACTCTGCATCATCCTGAGGAGGATCAACCCCGACGAAAATATCTCCGCTATCCAGATGCGAGAGATCGAGACTCTCGGACTCCTTCAATTCGTTCACCTTCTCCCGGCGATACCATACCGGGACCCGATGCCCCCACCAGAGTTGACGGCTGATACACCAGTCCTGAATGTTCTCCAGCCAGTGGAGGTAGGTCTTCTTCCAGCGTTCCGGCCTGAAAACGATCTCTCCATTCGCCACCGCCCGGGTCGCTCTCTCCACCTCGGGGTATCTCAGAAACCACTGCATCGAGATACGCGGCTCAATGGGGACCCCCGCACGCTGCGAAAATCCCACCTTGTTCTCATAATCCTCCACCTTGTCCAGGAGCCCCATCTCCTTCAGTCTCGCAGCGGCCAGTTCACGAACCTCGAAGCGGTCCCGGCCATGCAGGTCGGGGCAATCCGGACAGTTCACGGTTCCGTCCGGGTGAAGGACATCGACAACTTCCAGGCCATGCCGCATACCGATCTCGAAGTCGGCCTTGTCGTGAGCAGGGGTAACCTTGAGAACCCCCGTTCCGAACTCAATGTCAATATGCTCATCGGCCACGATCGGAATTTGGGCTTCAGGAAAAGGCCGCCGGACACTCTTGCCTACCAGGTGACCATAGCGAGGATCCTTCGGATTAACCGCTACTCCCGTATCGCCCATCAGGGTCTCGGGCCTCGTTGTGGCAATCTGCAGATACGTTCCCGGCTCCTCCACCAGTTCATACTTCATGTAGTAGAGCTTGGACTCCTGCGGCGTCATTTCGACCTCCTCGTCGGAAAGAGCAGTGAGTGAAACAGGACACCAGTTGACCATCCTCTTGCCACGATAGATGTAGCCCTTTCTGAAGAGGTGGACAAAGACGCGCTGCACTTCACGTGAGTAATCCTCGTCCATCGTGAACCGCTCACGACTCCAGTCGCAGGAACACCCGAGACGCTTGAGTTGCTCGATGATGATTCCTCCATGGTGGTCCTTCCATTCCCACACCATCTCAAGAAACTTCTCACGACCCACATCATGCTTGGTCTTACCCTCCTCCCTCAGTTTCTGCTCCACCTTGGTCTGGGTAGCGATTCCAGCATGATCCGTCCCAGGCAACCAGAGCACTTCCTTTCCCTCCTGGCGGGCCCGACGGCACAGAATATCCTGCAGGGTATTATTCAGGACATGACCCATGTGCAGGATCCCCGTTACGTTGGGTGGCGGTATGACGATCGAATAGGCAGGCCTGTCCGAGGTTTCGTCACCACGGAAGCAATCCGCCTCTACCCAGCGCTGGTAACAGCTTCCTTCAACTTCACCCGGTTCATATGCCTTGCTGAGCTCAGCCATAGAGGGCGGAGGGAAACCCACACAGGCCATCATTTCAAGACATTCGGTGCCTCAAAAAGGATTGAGTACGAACCCCTATTGCACAGGCTTGGCGAGACGGATCCCTTCCGGGTCAGACAAGGTCACCAGTCCCCCCGGGATTTCCACCTTCAGCTCAGCATTTTCACTGAACCCCCGTATCCGCCCGCGCAGACCGGAAGACGTCTCCACCACCTCCTCCTTCCAGGCGAGCAGATCCCATGCACGTTCCGCAATCAACGGCTCCGCCAGCTGAAGCACGTTAATTAATTCCTCCCGGATCTCCTTTACCAGAATCTCACGATTCGTCTCCACTCCGAGCAGTTGAAACATGGACACCGCCCCAAGCTCGAGGGGAAGCTTCCGCTCATTCACATTCAAACCGATTCCAATCACGGCGCAGTCTCCGCGGATCTCAATCAGGATCCCACAAATCTTACGCCCCTCGACCAGTATATCGTTGGGCCACTTGATCAGAGGGTCGAGGCCCCGGGACCGCAATCCCCCTTCACATACCGCAAGAGCTGCCGCCACACTCAGCCAACCCCAGCGTCTGCGCTCCCAGCTCGGGGCAATCACCAGAGAGAAAGCCAGCCCTTTTCCCGGCTCGCTGATCCACTGCCTGCCCTTTCGACCCCGCCCTGCAGTCTGCTCCTCGGCTCCGACGATCCACCCGTGAGCCTTCGTCCCTTTTTCACGGGCAATCTCACAGGCCCGGTCATTCGTCGAACGAATCGTTTCATGCCACTCGGTATAATCACGAGTCTCCGCGGGAATCTCTCGGTCAGTGGCCATCAGTCCTGCTCCGGCCCCGAGGAAAATTCCAGGGAAAGGTCAAGGGCAACAGCGGAATGCGTGAGCCCCCCCACCGAGATGAACTCCACCCCGGTTTCCGCAATACCCCGGACCGTGTCCAGAGTTACTCCTCCACTGGCCTCCAGGAAGGGACGCTCACAGTCTCCACGCATTTCAACTGCCTTCTTCATCTGCTCATTCTCCATGTTGTCGAGCAGAAGGTAATCGATCTCTTCAACTCCAAGAAACATCTTCACCTGTTCAAGGGTCTCCGCCTCTACTTCCACTTTCACTCCGGGATGATCCTTCTTCATCAGGAGAGCAGACTCCCGCAAGGCAGCCACTCCCCCTTCCACCACCAGGTGATTGTCTTTCACCATGGCCCGGTCATAAAGACCCATGCGGTGATTCTGCCCACCACCAGCGAGGACGGCAGCCTTCTCCAGAGAGCGCCAGCCAGGCGTCGTCTTCCGGGTATCGATGATAGAAGCTCCTGTCCCCTTGATCGCCTCAACGAACAGGGCTGTCCTTGTCGCAATACCGGAAAGACGCTGCACGAAATTAATCGCCGTACGCTCTGCGGTAAGCAGCGACCGGGCCTTGCCCGCTATCTCCATGACATAGGCACCAGGCGCGATGGCAGAACCATCTTGCAGCATGACACTGACCTCCGTCTCGGCATCAACCCGCCTGAAAACCTCCGCCCCTGCTTCCACCCCTGCAACTACCCCGTTTGACTTGGCCACGAGAAAGGCCCGCCCCTCCCGGTCGGCCGGGACAAAATACTCCGAGGTCACATCTCCCGGACCAATGTCCTCTGCCAATGCCAGATCTATCAACTGCGAGACCCTCTCGTCCACGCCACAACCTAGTTCTCCCGGGTTACCCGGCGCAACCCACAAGTTGCCATCCCCCCACCGGTTTACTGTCCAACGACGCTCACCACGATGCGCCGGGTGTGACGGGCGCGGCGGTGTTCAAAAAGGAAAATCCCCTGCCAGGTTCCAAGTGACATCCTTTCATCAACCACGGGAATGACCTCGCTGGTCCGGGTCAGGGCCATGCGAATATGAGAGGGCATGTCATCGGATCCTTCCATGGTATGAATGAAATAAGGGGTATCCTCCGGAACCAGTCGCTCAAAGAACTCCTCCAGATCGCGACGGGCACTGGGATCCGCATTTTCCATGATTACCAGGCTCGCGCTGGTATGCTTCACAAATACTGTCACGACCCCCCGGGAGATCCCAGACTGCTTCACGATGCCCTCTACTTCGGCCGTAATTTCATAGGTTCCCTTTCCGCCCGTCTCCACCTGGAATTCTCCTGTTTCAGCAATCACCTTACCAGCATGGTGCGCCTGAAGAGCTTTTCAAGGGCCAACACAGGGAGGGATCATGACCCAGGCGGTCTCTAGTCCTGCTCCTCTTCCTTCTTCTCTCGCTCTTCCCTGAGTTGCTGCATAAGATTCTTCTTCTCTTCCTTTTCCAGCGTAAAGGTGAGTTCCTCCGGTTTGGCCGGCCAGTCATTGTTCGTCCGGTCCGCATCAGCAATCTCAAGGTTGGGATCAAGCTCTATGCTCACCACCTTCTTCTTTGAGACCAGTAGCTTTGAGACCTCCTTGGACTCCCTCTTCCAAAGCTCAGCAGGCAACCGCATGACCCGGACTTCCCCGTCCTCATATTCAACCTTGAGCACTACCGGCATGACCAGTCCTCCCTCGTTGGTCAGGTTGATGTGGTAAAAATAACGGTTCGCCTCCAGGACTGCCCGCTCATGCTCTTCCAGTTTGCCGAGGAACTTCTGGAACTCGTCACGATCCTTCCTCGTTACATCCTGCTCGTCGTGCTCGTTATAGAAGTCCAGCAGGTCCGGGAACCTGTCCGTATACCTCTTGATGTCCTTGTTCCTCTGATTGGTCAGGAGCTTCGCATCCTCCTCGGCCTTCTTTTCCTTTCTCCTTGGCTTCTCAATATCCGGATCCTTCGTATCCAGTTGATAGAGCGTTACGCCCTTGATTCCCAGGTCCACATGATGGGTCGTGTAGAACCAACCCGTCCAGAACCAGTCGAGGTCGACTCCCGAGGCATCCTCCATCGTTCGGAAGAAGTCGGCGGGAGTAGGCCGCTTGAACTTCCACCTGTTCGCATACTCTTTGAATGCAAAATCAAAGTTTTCCCTGCCCAGGACTGATTCCCGCAGAATATTAAGGGCAACCGCCGGCTTTGCGTAGGCATTACTGCCGAAATAGCGCAGCGACTCGGAATTGGTCATGATCGGCATTTCGTCCCCTCGCTTCATGTAACTGGCGATACTGGGCGGCATCCCCCTCCCGGAGGGGTACTTCTCCTCCCACTCCCGTTCTGCCAGAAACTGACAGAAAGTGGTCAACCCCTCATCCATCCATGTCCACTGACGCTCATCTGAATTCACGATCATGGGAAACCAGTTGTGTCCCACTTCATGAATCACGACCGAGATGAGGGCATACTTTGTGCGACGGGAATAAGTCCCGTCTTTCTCAGGGCGCGGTCCATTAAAGCAGATCATGGGATACTCCATCCCGAACACCGGCCCGTGAACCGAGATCGCCACCGGGTAGGGATAATCAAAGGTGTGCTTCGAGAACACCTGCAGCGCATGGATAACGGAATGGGTAGAATACCTGCTCCACAGTGGCTCTCCCTCATTTGGAAAAAAGGACATGGCCCACACCCGCTCCTTCTTTTCGCCCACCTGCACGTGCGCAGCATCCCAGATAAACTTCCGTGAGGAGGCCCAGGCGAAGTCACGGACATTCTCTGCCCTGAAGACCCAGGTCTTGGTTCCTGCCTTCTTGTTCTTTTCATTCTCCCTCGCCTCTTCCGGAGTAACGATGAACGACGGCTCATCGCTGCCCTCCGCCCTCCGCAGGCGCTCCCGCTGGACTTCGCTGAGGACCTCTCCGGCATTCTCAAGTGTCCCGGTAGCAGCTACGATGTGATCTGAGGGAACAGTCAGGGACACCTCATAATCACCGAACTCCAGGGCAAACTCTCCCCGCCCCAGAAACTGCTTGTTCTGCCATCCATTCACATCGGTGAAAGCCGCTACCCGGGGATACCACTGAGCAATGGTATAGATGTAATTGTCGTCTTCCTTGAAATACTCGTAACCGCCTCGTGCCCGGATGGCCTTTGCATCCACAATATTATGCTGCCATCCGATGGAAAAACTCACCGTCTTACCGGAAGCAACAGGCAACTGGACACGCATCATGGTGTCGACAATCGAATAAGCGAGGAGCTCTTCCTTCTCATCACGCACGTATTCAATCTGGTAGCCTCCCTTGAAGTCCTCCCGCGCCAACTCATTGCGCAACGTCCTGAAGCCAACACTCTCGAAATCAGGAGCCTCCATCGCCTGATGACCAAGGGCCTCCTGCTCAAATCGGTTCTGGTCAAGCTGCACCCAGAGGTAGGTGAGGTCCAAGGGCGCATTGTTGGTATAGGTTATCGTTTCTGAACCCCTGATCCTCTGGTTCTCGTCATCCAGAACCACCCTGATCTTGTAGTCGGCCCGCTGCTGCCAGTATTCCGCTCCCGGAGCTCCGTTGGCGGCCCGGACCTCATTGGGATCGGGCAGAACCTCATCAATCTGGCGGAAGGGATCCTTCCCATAATGTCCACCGGGATGGCCGTGGCAGATCACACTCAGCAGTAACGTGAAAACGAGGGATGAAATCAGCTTCATTGCGTCCCATTCATCAACCAGCCGGGATCATTTTGCAACCGCTTTGCCCGCCGTGGGCACCTGCGCACAACCTTCCTGTCCGCCCGTCTTCTACTGCAGCTCCAACCTCTCCATCCCTGCGTATACATTGAAGCGCGGAGGACGCAGGAACCCCACCAGGGTCTGGTTCGATTCCCTCGCAAATTCCACCGCAAGAGAGGAGGGAGCAGAGATTCCCGCTACCATGGGCAGTCGACCTGCCAGAGCCTTCTGCATCAACTCAAAGGAGAGGCGCCCTGACATCAGGGCGAAGCTGCGGGAAAGATCAACTCCCTCGAGCAGAGCCCACCCAAGCACCTTGTCCAGGGCATTGTGTCGACCAACATCTTCACGCAGCACAAGCAGATCTCCCTCCTGCCCAAAAACCGCAGAGGCGTGTAATCCGCCAGTCTCCTCAAAGGTTTCCTGTGCCCTCCGGAGGGTCTCCGGCGCCTCCATCAGAGCCGCCTCCCGGAAGATCACATCTCCTGACACAGGTTCGGACCGGGTGGTGATTGCCTCAATACTGGCCTTGCCACAAAGACCACAGGAAGAGGCGCTGAAGAGATGGCGGGTCAAGCGACCGAAATCCACTTCCACTCCATCTTCCAAAAACACCAAGGCATGATTATCCCTCGACTCGACATCAATCCTCCTGATCTGATCGCGCGAATCCACGATTCCCTCGGTCCAGAGGAATCCGGCAGCCAACTCCCCATCATACCCGGGCGTCCGCATGAGCACTGCCACCGGACGACCATCGACCACAAGCTGCAGGGGCTCTTCGACTGCGACCCGGTCCAGCTCCTCCGTTTTGGACTGTCCAACCCGTGCTACCCTGATTTCCTTATCTCCACCCATGGCCACGGTCTGATCCTCTCTCTCCTGACACCAACTGACAAGTTTCCCCGCCTGATTTTCTACCCCTCTTGCTTCACGACTGGAAAGCCGCGCATGCCCGTTCCCATGCCTTTCTCATCTCCCCCATCGCCACGATACAGTCCTCCCATACCGGGGGCCAGCTGCTGATGCCATATCCACTCGTAACCGGTCCCAGTTCAGGAACGACCCAGAGCACTCCGTGAGGGCGGGGCCCCTTCAACCAGCAGGAAAAGGCAGCCTCCACAAAGGGAAGATACTCAAGGAACTCCCGGGTCCGCCCTCCTGCTCCATCCGTAACGGGAATCTGGCAGTGATGCCCGTTGAAGGGGCGGCAGTGCAGCAGATTGCCATGCTGCAGTAACTCGGGACGATCGAGCAATCTTGCGGTAAAGTCAGAAGCTTGGAGGTGCTTGATGATGGCGGGGTGAGAATGATCTACGTTCATCCGCAAAATCCGTCCTGTTGCCTCCCGGTAACCGTCAGCAATCGCATAGGCCTTTTCCGGGGTCTCAGTACAGGTATCCCGATGCACTTCGAGATGGACGTTTGCACCCTGACGCTCGTCTTCCTCCATCAGGAGAATGGTCTTCTCAATCGCTTCCGCAACCGGAGTATCATGATCGCAGAGCTGGACATTGATGGTGGAGGAACCGCATTCGAGCTGAGCTCGAATGAGGTCTGCATACTCGGCCGGGTCATTAGCATCAAAAAGGCCCGAGAATTCCAGCCCATGCTCATCCAGTAATACACGCAGCTCCTGACTTCCCCGGTGATTTATCCCATCAAAACCTGCATCCTTAACTGCTGCCACTTTTTCAGATAACGTCCATTCTCCGGAAGCGGAAGGATGCTCCACCAGGGTCCAGAGGTTGGCAACAAACCTGATCTCGGCAAGGGAATCACTCATGACATTAATAAAGGCAGGTTCAACGGCCAGAACCAAGAAATCCAGATGCATTTTCCTCACCTTTGGAAGCCGCCGGCCTTGAGAAGATCCCGGTCCAGGCGTAGTCTGTGAGCATGTCTCCGTGGTGCCATGGCACTCAATCAGTAATCAGATGGGTCATCCCCCTGGTCCTGATAATTCAAGCCCACCTCGCCGAAGCTGCGGAATACCGCAACTTCAAACTCCCCTGCCTCGCACCATTACTCCAGCAGATTGATCCGGAAGCCCCTGCCTCTCTCAACCTTGCATTCCTGAACGGCCCCTGGCATGCCCCGGTCGCGCGGGATGACATAGGGACCGTTGACTTCCCTATTACCACCAGCTCAAAGCAGGCGCAGCTCTGGTTCAACCAGGGAATCTCCTTTATCCATGGCCAGTCTAATCGTGAGGCGGAGCGATCATTCCGGCAGGCACTCCTGCTGGATCCACTCAACCCGATGATTTTATGGGGCCTAGCAGTGGCCAACGAACAGCGACCCGGCCGGGCCTCTCTCTTTGCTCAAAACTCCCTGCGACGAATCGCCAATACCACCTCCCCCCGGGAACGCTCATGGATCAGGATGCTTGCGGACTTCTACGATCTCGAGCACGACACAACTGCCAAGCCTGCTCCCGGGCAGCAGGCAGTAACCCCGGACCTGCTCCGCTACCGGAAACGCATTCGTGACCTCGAGAATCTTGTCCTCGCAGAACCGGACGACGTGGAAGCCAGGGCCTTTCTCCTCCGACAACTCGTCCTTGATTATCACCGCTCAGGGGTCCAGTTCACCAGCCACCTCGCCGTCGACCATCTTGCGGCGGAACTCACCCGGATGGCCCCCCGCCATCCAGCCGCACACTATCGCATCTTTCTCTGGCTGCGGGAAAACCCTTCTCAGGCTTACCGACATGCAAGGTCGAGTGCGCTCATTGCCCCGGGCCTTGCAGATTCATGGCGTTTTGCCGCAGAAGGGTGGCGAATCAATGGCCATCCGCATGAGGCCATTGCTCTGCTGAAGTGCGCTCTCCGTGTGCACCACCGGGAAATGCGTGATCAGTTGCTCATGCCTGAAACAGTAGCAAGCCTCTCTTCGAATTACGCTGCCCTGGGCGAAACGCTGATCGCGATGGGGAGGCTCAGGGAGGCTCGTGAACTGGCCAATAGCCTTCTTCAGTTGCCTCGTGGCCTGAACTCCGGAGGGATAACCACGGAATCCTCTGATCTGTTGCTGTTGGGACGGCGCCTTCTGGTCCAGATGGAAATACTTTCCGGGGCGGAAAACGTCATCAACCTCTTCCACTCCAGTCCAAAGTTTATTCCCTCGTCATCTTCTCACAGGGAGGTCGCCCAGGCCCACTACTGGACTGGGCTCGCACTCTGCTCTCTTGGACGGCCGGATGAAGCCAAACCCCTGACGCAAGCGCTCTCCGGGATGGCTCAAACCCACAAGGATGATCCACGAATTGTGACATGGTTGGAAGGACTCCGGTATTTCCAGACCCTTTCCCGTGGAGAGAGACCGGCCGAATACTTCTCCCCTCCTTTTCTCCCTGCAAACCTCCATGCCGCAGCCTGGCAGAAACTGGGAGCCCCCCAGTTTTCCCTGAAGGTCGCTCAGGACAACCTTAAGTCACACCCCCGGGGTCTTTCCGCTACTGCTCTCTACTGCTCTACAAATTTTAACCAGGGAAACCACGTCGCTGCCTCCCGGGCCTTCGACCGCACATTCCGACAGAATGTCCTTCGGGCGGATGAGGAAGCCCGGGACTTTGCCTGTCTCGATGAAGCTGCTCAGATGCTGAGCCTACCCAGACGCTGGACCCTGCCACCAGGCAAACTGGATCGGCATAGCCTTCCCGATGACCCCCGACAACTCGGCCCGGACCGGTGGTCGCCCCCGGCGGCTCCGGAATGGAAGCTCTCCAACCATGCCGGACGTCCGGTATCCCTCCGCGATTTCGAGGGCAAGTCCGTCCTTCTAAACTTCTTCCTCGGGGTAAACTGCCCCTTCTGCCTGAATCAACTGGATAAATTCCGCCCCTTCCTGACCGAATACCGCAAGGCTGGCATCGAGATGATCGCCATCAGCAGTGATAACGTGGGCACCCTGGCCCAACGACTTGGAAAGACCGAGGAAAAAACCGCAGAAGCGGGGAGACGCTTCCCTTTTACCATCCTCGCAGACCCGGAGCTCGAAACATTCCGGAACTATAAGGTCTTTGACCACTTCGAGGATGGTCCCATGCACGGAACCTTCCTGATCGGCCCCCGGGGCCGGATCCTGTGGAGCGACATCAACCACCAGCCATTCAATTATCCTGCCAAACTGCTGCAGGAAGCACGGCGCCTGCTTTCCCTCCACAATGCACCCGGCGAACTACCGTGATCACTCATACCGGTAATCTCTTTCCCCCAGATCGATATTTTGGATTCCGCCACTGTAACGCTCATCCGGAAAAATACGTCATTCCCCCATATGGTGCAGAGCCCCGATCGGGTAATACCCGCATATCTGACGTGTTGAGGAGTTCTCCCTAAGCCGGTAACATCAGCCCGGAACCCCAGTGAAATCTTTCCCGATCAAAAACATCTTCCACTCTCGCAGGTGGCACGCAATCCCCGCCCTCGCCAGCGCAATAATTCTGCCCTCCCACCTTTCCGGACAGGAAGCGAACCTGGATTCTGACTCCGACGGACTTATCGACTCATGGGAAATCCGGCATTTCGGAGCACTCGATCATCCTGAAGGAAATGCCCGTCTGGATCCTGACGGAGACGGCTGCTCTAACCTCAAGGAAAGCAGAGATGGAACGGATCCGAATAACAGGAACGACGCCCTCAAGGCCACCGGGACAATTCTCAGGCCCGGAGAACTGTCCGTGACATGGGACACCCGGATCGGCAAGCGCTACCAGATCGAGATCTCCGATGACCTGCGAGTCTGGAAACCAATAAGCAATTCCGCAGGCACCACCCCCCTGAACTGGTTTGGAACCGGCGGGTCATTGACGGTGGACTTCTCCAAACCTGCAACTCCCTCCATAAGGGGAGGAGCCACCCGCGAGATCTGGTACCACGGCACTCCGAACGGATCAATCAGCGCCCTGCGCTCTCATATCAGTGGCGGAGCTGACGAGATCGAAACCCCGGCCGATGGGATCGAGTGGCGGGACAGCCTCAAGGGACCTGGGAACTACGGAGACTACTACGGAACACGCTGGCGTGGATTCATTGTCCCTGAACGCAGTGGCATCCACAACTTCTACATAGCCGGTCGACATCAGTGTGAGTTCTGGCTCGATACCAGTGGCAACCCTGCAGATGGCGTCGACATTGAAAGACGCTGCTGGCTTTACGACCAGAACCTTACCGAGGAAGAAGACTGGGATTACCTCTCCTCCCTCGGACTGCCTGACACTCAGAAGTCCGCTGACCTCTTCCTGACAGAGGGGCGGCGCTACTACTTTGAAATCTATCATAACCATCATGCCCAGTGGGACCATCTCGCTGTGGGATGGGAACTGGAAAAAAGCGGCCGGGTCACGGTGGTTCCCGGCGACCGCCTTGAACCTGTCGGTGATTTCGTGGAAAACGAGATCTACTCAAATAACAACTCTGCCGCCCTCCTTTCCGGAGGCACCAGTAAATTCGTCCGAGTCAGGACCTTCGGTCCACTCGACCCCGGAGCCCTTGATGCCGATGAGGATGGAGTAGCAGACGACATCGAAAACATTCTAGAAGGATATCAGTTCTTCCGCGCGAGGAGCGCACACCCAGAGACCCGCGATGACCGCTCCCTGGCAGTCGCTAGTCAGGCTTCCCCTTCAGATGATGTCATCACGGTGGAGGTAACGGACAATACCGGCCGGGAAAACAATGGCACCACTCCCGAAGGAATCCCCCGGGTCAAGAACGTCGCCCGTATTTTACTCCGACGAAGTGGGTCCCTCGCTCCGAAGAACATCACCTTTTCTCTCAACGGACCGGTCGACCCCAGAAGCAAGGGTGTCCCCTCTGAGCGGGATTACCTGGCAGAACAACCCGACGGAACCCCACTGCGCAGGGATACCGCGTCCGGCGTCTACATGCTCACCCTTCCCTTCGGCAGCACGGAAGCCGCTGTTGAGATACTCCCGCTTCCTGACGAGATCGTGGAGTATCCCGAGGAACTTAACCTCGTGCTCAATACTCCCGCAGTCGACTACGTCGTGGGCACTCCCTTCCGGGGAACTGTCGAACTCGTCGACGCTCGTGACGACCCTGAGTTCAACAAATACTATATCGGAAGCTTTTCAAAGGACCCGGCAGCTCGCATGCCTACCAGTGCAACTGGATCCACCCTCCTCGTCCTGAACGGCAGCAACACGGTCGCCACCATCAATGATTACTTCGAAAACCTGAGTTCGGCCCAGACCAACACGCACCTGCACAAGGCGAGCCTCGCTGGAATCAGCTTCACCTCAGGACCGGTTGTCGAATCCATCACGGAAGATGGCAGTGAGAACGGAACGCCTCTCCTTGGACCTGTCAGGAATTACACTTATCTCATTGAGCCGCGTGGAGCGTTCTCCGTTCAGGACATCATCGACTCCCTCGAATACGATAATCCCAAGCAGGAGGCTCCTCCGGGCACCACCCCCCTCTATAATAACAAGCATACGGTCAACAACGGAGGAGGAGAGATCTGGGCCATCTACCAGAGGCGCCCTGCTTCCGAGCTCTCCCCCGAGGAGGGCAACCGGATCCCGGCTACTCCTCCCATTGACCCCATCGACCCCATCACGGAACCGGAAAAGCTCCGGCGTGAGGTAGCGCGCTTCCTGACTCAGTCCACTTTTGGCCCAACCGAGGCCGATATCGCAGAGCTCATTCATGAGATAGCCAATACCCACGACGGAGACCGGGTGGCGGCCTATGATGCTTGGTTAACCGAGCAGTGGTCCCTCCCCCAGACCCTTGTCCGCGACCTGACTCATGCCATGGACATGCAGGATTTCACCTGGCGAGGTTACTTCGACTCCCAGCGTAACGGCGCAGCCAATCCTCCTCCGACAGCTCCCGCAAACTGGCCCAACTGGCCTTCTCAGGACATCTCCCGGTTTGACTCACTGGACTCCAGCACCTGGCAGTCCCCCGACGCTAATTTTCCCCTGACCGGAGCTCAGGAAAATGCCCTCGACAACGTCCTGGGAACTCCCGTCCACAACAATCGTCGCCGGGCCCAGTGGACCATCATGGCCAACGCGAGGGACCAACTGCGACAACGTGTTGGGTTTGCCCTCTCACAAATCACAGTGATTTCCGAAAACGTTGCCCAAATCCGCAACCATCACATCGGTATGGCCCGCTGGGCCGACATGCTGGCTGAGAACGCCGATGACCATTTCCGCGAACTCCTTGAGGATGTCACCTATTCTCCCGTGATGGGGAAATACCTGAGCCACCTCCAGAACAGCAGTGAGGGCTCGTCCGGGGTTCCCCCGGACGAGAACTATGCCCGTGAAATCATGCAACTCTTCACCATTGGCCTGTTCGAACTCTGGGATGATGGATTCGTCAAGCTGGACCCCGAGCAGTTCAATCTGGTTCCCACCTACGATAATACGGATATCAAGGAACTTGCCCGGGTCATGACCGGCATGAGCTGGAGCACCAATAGTGGCAGCCCGGATAACTGGGACTCGCCAAACCTGGTCCGCGATGACCCCCCGGAAAGCTGGTATGATGATGCCGCCGGCAACAGCTGGTATTCCTCACGATACAACTATCCGATGGCCTTCTACGATGACCGCCAT
>PAQU01000074.1 GCA_002709395.1 Roseibacillus sp.
GGGCGGGGGATCCGGGGGGACCGGTATTTTGATCACAAGGATAACTACAAGGGTCAGATTACCTTTTTTGATTATGATGTTTACGAGACAGTAAAGAGGGAGTTCGATCTTCCTGATCTTGAGGCCTCTGCGTTTCGCCGTAACGTGCTCGTCAGGGGTGCGCCCCTTTCCGAACTGATCGGGAAGAATTTTTCCCTCGGAGAACTGGAGTTTGAGGGAGTGGAGGAAGCCGCTCCCTGTTACTGGATGAATGAGGCCGCCGCGGACGGAGTGCACGATTTCCTGAAGGGCAAGGGAGGGCTGAGGGCCCGGATCCTGGTGGGAGGGGAGCTGCGCAAGGGTTCCGGAACGATCTCCCTTGTGCCATGAGACTCCTGCAGATGGAGTCGGCCTAGCTCTTGCAAGCCTCTGAATCGACCGTTCGCCCGGTATCGTGGCAGACGAAGGGAGAGGCTATTTCGCTTTCGGTCTCCAGATAGTTGAAGGTCAGTTCCTCTCCTTCCTCGATACGATCGAGGGCATATATGTGGCGCCCCTCGAGGCGGAGATTGGGAGCAAAGGAGTGATTGAGATAGAGCGCATAAGCGTCCTCCACATGCTGCCCCGGGCCTACCTCGATACTCTCACGGGTACGGGTCTTGGAAGCCTCGCCCTGAACGGTGTAAACCAACTCTCCCGGGTGAAAGGGGAAGCTGGCATAGGTCGCACGCTCACCATGTTCATTTTCACTTACCCGGAAGCAGTCGCGGCGATCGCTCATGAGGAAAGAGGCAAACACCGAAGGCTGACCATGGCGAGACTAATGCCAGGAGAGATCATGCCGGATGCCACACCAGACTGTAAGGGCCTCTGGAAGGCCGATGGAATCCTCAGTTAACCTTGAGGAAACTTTCGCTCAGGAGGACTTCGCGGATGAGGGATCTGAGCCTGTAGTTTTCGGAGGCGGTTTTTTCGACGATGGCCTCGGCGGCGAGGAAGTCTGCTGGGCTCAATTCCCTGGAGGTGGCATACCGGAGGAGGTGGGCAGTGAAGGCCCTGGCAAAGCGACGATCTTCGCTTACCAGTGATTCCTTGAAACGAACCGCCCCGTCAAACGGGTATTTCTTCATCAACGTTCCGCTGGCATCAACGTTGCGCCCATTGGGATACTTGTCCCGCCATCGGCCAATGATGTCGTAGTTCTCGAGGGCAAAACCAAGCGGATCGAGGCGGGAATGGCAACCGGCGCAATCCGGGTTTTCCCGGTGCTTGGCAAACTTCTCCCGGATGGTCAGATTCTTGGCCGCGGCATCCTCGTTGAGAGGCGGTACATTGTTGGGGGGCGGTGGAGGAGGGTCATTAAAGATCACCTCAATAACCCAGGCCCCCCTGGCAATGGGATGAGTGCGCCCGGGGCCGGAGGTCATGCTGAGCATGGCGGCATTGGTGATTACTCCTCCGTAACGTGGGTCGTCAGCTTCCTGGCGGGTAAAGGTTCTGGAGCGAAGTTTGTTGCGGATATCATCCTCAAAGATCTTCCGGGCGTCCTGCCGGGCTCGACCGGGGTCAGTATTAGCAGGAACGTTTTCGTGGGAAGTCCGGGCCTGTTCGATTGTCCGGGTGAGGGAGATTCGTTTTTCCCGTTGTGCGGGAGTAAGAGCCCTGGTCAGCTCTTCTTCAGAAATATAGAGGCCACCGGCAGATCCGGCGACCTCTTCTGTGCTCAGGGCTCGATTGTAAAAGCGGGCTCGTGCGATGCTGACATGGAGATGCTTGTTTCCTCCGGCTGGCAGATGGCGGAGACCAAAGATGATGGAACTCCTGCCCTTGGGAAAAGTGGCTAAGCTCGTGCGGAATGGTTTTCCATGGGGCTTGCCATTGCGGTAGAGGGTTACCGCCCCATCCTTGCCGTAGACCATGGCGAGGTGCAGTTTCTGGTTGGGCTTGGTCTCGGGAGTGGAATCGGGAAAGTCCTTGGTGCGGGCAAAGCGGTTGCTTCCGGAAATCCAATGGCGAGGTTGCCGTTCCCCGAGGACGATGGTGTCAAAGAAGTCGCCAGGTCCCTGAACGCCCATCAGTCCACCACCGCGCTGGTCGATATTATGGACCAGACACCAGACCTCGAGGGTTCTTTCCCTGAGGTCAAAGGGGAGGGGGCTGCTCTGCAGGTAGGAATTGTTGAGGACCACCATTCCGTCCTTGTACTGGATCCTTCCGTGGCCTTTGAGGTGAAGCGATCCCACCGAGTCCCGCAGGTCATTGTTGAATTCCCACGCTGCGAAGGGATTAAGGTCAACCGGCTTCTTGCCTCCCTTCTGGCGAGCCTGCAGCAATCGGGTTCTTACCGGCTTCAGCAGTGCATCGAGTTCGTTCTGGCTGGTCTTGATGGTGGACTGAAGGTTGCTGCGCTTCTGGTCATTGTCCTTGTTGCGGGCGACGATTGCGCTGGCATCAAACTTGGGAGGTTTTAGATCGGAGGTATACCACGTGCGGAGGAATTCGCTCTGGTAGGCGAAGGGAGGGGCGATGAGTTCGATCACCGGGCGGTTCTCGAGGAACATGGCATCGAAGAGGAGGAGAGGCTCCAGGATCATCTGGATGCTGGCTGGGCTGTTCTTGTCGACGTTGAAAAGCTGTGCCAGCTTGGGGTCCGGAGTGACACCGAGGAGGTTTTCCAGTTGCATCCACTGGGAGGGAAAGGTGTCGAGAAAGCGTTCAATTTTTGGGTCCTCCATCATTCGGTCGCAGGTCTGCCGGAAGGCCCCAAGGGCAGCCAGTTCCCCGCTTTCAGCCAGCTTCAGGAGTTCAAGATCCGGTCCACTGTTCCAGAGAAAGAAGGAGAGGTTGCTGGCGACCACGAAGAGATCCTTGCCGCCAACAGTGGAGCCGTAGCGGAGGAGGAACCGGGGAGACGAAAGGACTGCCGAGGCGGCCTTTTTCATGGCATCGGTATAGGAGAGCCCTTGCTGCGTCTTGGAGAAGGTATAGTCCGTATAGCGATCCAGGGTTTCCGCGTCGATGGCGCTTCGAAAGGCGAGGAGGAGGAAATTTTCCAGTCGTTTACGGATTTCTGTCCGGAGGTCTCCATTGTCCGGAGGGCGAAAGAAATCCTTCCAGATCCCCACCGTATTCTCATTGAAGTCAGGGCTCTCAATGATGGAGACGCTGAGCCGCAGGAAGGAATCCAGTAGAAGGGGAGAGAGGGAGAGCTGATTGGCCTGGTTGTCATACCCGTGGGCGGCCCTGAGATCCTTTGGAAAGGCCCTGACCCCACGCAGCCCCGGATCCGGTGACAGGGAGTGGCAGGCAACCTCTACCTTTTCCGGCATCTGTTCTGCCCGGGGTTTGAGGTAGTTGCTATGCCGGGTCATGAGTTTCTCCGGAAGTGCGAACACGTCGCGGTTCAAACGAAAGAGGTCTCGCACCGTATTGTTATACTGAAAGCGGTTGAGGCGCCGTATGCGGACCTGATCCTGCCCAGCGCCTCCCGCGGCGGCTTTCCGGAGCATGGCTTTCAAAGTGGTTACCAGTTGTTGCCGTCTGGGTTCCGGGATTTCTGGTTCGTCTTCCGGAGGCATATCGTAGGCATCGACTGCCTCGAGCATTTCCTTGAGGAGCTTTGGCTTGGCCAGGAGGTGCTCGGAGGTGGAGATCTCCTTCAGGTTCACCTTCCCCTTCGTCTTTTCGCCTCCGTGGCACTTGACGCAGTGCTCGGCAAGAAGAGGCTTGAGAAAGGATTCAAAGGCCGCCTCGTCAGTCCCCCCGGCGGCAAGCGAAGCGGCGGAGGAAAGAAGGATAGTGGCCAGCGTGGCAGCGATGAGACGAGGGCAGGTCCTGCCGGGGACAGGCGCCTGCCTCACGCTTCGTGATCGGGAAGTAGTCATGCCCGGTGTTCTCCTACGTCCAAAGATCGGAGATCACGCCGGTGCTGTCGGCAAAGGAATTCAAATCCGCTCCCATCAGCTTGGCCATGGTCAGCCACATGTTGGAGTTGAGCGTGCCACTCTTGCACTTGAGGAAACGGCCCTGCTTTATCTGGCCCTGTGCGTTGCCAGCGAGAATGAAGGGCAGGTCATAGAACTGGTGGGTGGCTCCGTCACCGAGGGCGGCCCCGTAGGCCACGAGCGAGTTGTCCAGCATGGTGGTGCCGTCCGCTTCCCTGATCTCCTTCATCCGCTTAAGCATGTAGGCGTATTGCTGCAGGTGGAAGATATCGATCTTCTGGACTCCTTTCCATCCTTCGCCCTTCTGGTTGTGGGTCATGTTGTGGTGCTGGACCGGTTTATCAAAAACTCCCTCATACATCAGGGTGGCGTCCCAGCGTTCAGGTCCGATCATGAAGGTGCAGATGTTGGTCATGCCCATCTGGAAGGCCAGGAGCATGAGATCGGTCTGAAGTCGGATGTATTCTCCGCGGGGCAGGATCTCGTCCTTGGGGATGCGGATATCCGCCTTGGCGAGACGTTCTTTCTGCTTCGCGATACGCACTTCCACGTTCCGGATCATCTCCATGAATTCACCCAGGGTCTCCCGGTCATCACTTCCCAGTTTCTTCGAGAGGGTCTTCGCATCGGCCAGCATGAGAGAGGAAACATCGTCCAGATGGGACTGGAAGTTGTCGGCTTTGAAGAGTCGTTCATAAAGTTTCTGGGGATCCTTGATCGAAGGAGCGATCTTGTCCGGCCCATACCAGGAGATATTGTCGAAGTAGATTGGTTCCTTGGGAGCGCGGAATCCATTGCAGCTGATTTCCAGCGTCTTGAAGACGGTAGAGTGGCCAACCTGGTCTCCGATTACCTGGTCGAGACTCCGGCCGTTGGGGTAGCGCCAGCCTTTTTCGGCAGCCTGTACCGGAGAAACGCTGGTCAGGTAACAGGACGCGCCCTGGGCATGGACGTCCTGCCCGTTCTTGAAGGTGCGCTCCATTCCTGTCACGAGGGTGATGTCTGATGCATGCTCTTTCAAGGGTTGCATGGTGGAGCTGAACTCCAGCGGATAGACTCCCGTCTCGTTCTCGACCCGTTTCTGGATCTTGGTCTTGTCGGCGTTGAAACCACCGACGAACCCGGGAAGCTGTGCTTCCTCTTCTCCGGGAAAGAAACCACGCCGGTTGATGCCATTGGGAACATAGAACATCACCATCTTCTTGTCCGGTTTCTTCCGGGCCTTGAGAGATTTGGCCGACGCCAGGGAGGGCATGAATGGGAGGGTCAGGAGAGCCCCTTGGCTTCTTAGAAACTTCCTTCTCGAGATGCTCATCGTTGATATGGTTCCATACCATTTTCTTTGGAAAAGCCTTATTGTTCACGTTTTCGCGTTACTTTTGGTGGGTTCCGCTAAAACTAAGGAAACGGAACCACTCCTCCCGTCCATGAAGGCCCTGATTTACATCTTCTTAGCGTTTGTCGCGCCTGTCGTCCTTGGTGCTGAAGCGCCCCGACCGAACATCGTCATCATTTTTACCGATGACCAGGGCTACGGAGATCTGGCGTGTTACGGGAACAGGAAAAACAGGACCCCGCGGCTGGATCAACTGGCCAAGGAGGGAACCCGTTTCACCTCGTTCTACTCCCAGACCGTTTGCGGTCCGTCCAGGTCAGCTCTTCTCACCGGGAGGCAGCCCATTCGCAGTGGAGGTTGGGGGATGCCCGCCTCTGAGATCACCTGGGCCGAACTTGTTCGCAAGGTGGGTTACCAGACCGCCTGCGTTGGCAAGTGGGATGTTTCAAACCGGAAGGCCATCATCCCGCGCATGCCGAATGCGCAGGGATTTGATTATTACTTTGGTGCCCTGGGTGCCAACGATAACGGGGTAGTGAAATTCCACGAAAACAATGAGGATGCCGGTAGTACGAGGGACATGGGTGGTCTCACCCGGCTTTACACGGATAAGTCGATTGATTTCCTCAAGAACAAGCGCGATCCGGAAAAACCGTTTGTCCTCTATCTGGCCCATACCATGATGCATACCATCATTGATGCCTCTCCGCGATTTCGAGGAAAGTCCAAGGGTGGCCTCTACGGCGATGTGGTGGAGGAGTTTGATTATGAAACGGGTCGTCTGCTTGATGCCCTGGATGAGTTGCAGTTGGCCCAGAATACGCTGGTGATCTATACCAGCGACAATGGACCGTGGAATCAGGACAAATACACCAAGCGCAAGCGGGGTCATCCAGAGGGTGCCATCTTCTGGGGCGAAGCCGGTCCGTTGCGTAATGGCAAGGGGTCGCCATATGAGGCTGGTTACCGGTTGCCTTGTATTGTTCGATGGCCGGGCAAGGTGCCTGCGGCCCGGGTGAGTGATGCCGTTTTCGCGACGATCGATTTCATGCCCACCTTTGCCAGGTTATGCGGATTTGAAGCCCCGGCGGACCGGAGGATCGACGGGATCGACCAGACGGATCTGCTACTGGGAAAACGTGAAACGGGTCGTGAGTATTTCTATTTTAACCGGGCCGGGATTCGTAAGGGCAAGTGGAAGTATCTGAAGCCGGACGCACATTTTCACGGCTACGCTGTTGAAGATGGCCGAAAGAAGGTGGACGAGCTTTACGACCTCGAAGCTGATATTGGAGAACGCAACAACGTTGCTGGGAAACATCCGGAGGTGGTTGCCAGCTTAAAGGAGCTGATGTTGGAGGTTGAGTCGAAAAAGGTGGCCAGATCTTTCCGCCCGAGGTTTCAGCTGGAATATGAGAAGGAGGGCCCGGGAGGCGGATCGAGGAGAATCAAGGTAGTCCCGGGTGAGGGCTCGGTTGTTTTTGATGTGACCGACCAGACTGGCATCGGTGGAGCATCGATCAGGCTTCTTGAGGGGAAATGGCCGAAAAAAACCCTGCTGCGCATGCACCTCTCTGGGTTGGAGGAGTTTGAGGTCGCCGTCGGTGGAAGGAAGCTGTCGGCTGCATACCATGGGCAGAGCTTTTCTCCCCCGGAGGGGCATCTTCAGATCCGGATGCTCGATAAGAAAGGCAATCCGCTCAAGGGTCGGTATCTTGTCAAGGCCACGAGGTCTGGGGTTTCGGAGCGGGTTGCAGGTTACTACGAGGTCGAGGTGCCGCACTCGGTGCTGCAAAACGGAACCGGGAGGATGGATCTAAGCTGGGTCGATTTTTATCGACGTTAGGGGAAGCGTAGTCAGAGGGAGGAGGTCACCTGATTCCGGTTTCCCGAGGAACGTGGGCCTGACTAATCGGAATCTGAAATTGCAGGATTGGCCCTGTTGAATGAGAATAGCCCTCCGCAAGCCGTTCGATTTCGATGCGTTACGCGATCTTCTCAGATATTTACGGTAACCGCCAGGCGTGGGAGGCCCTTTCATCGGATCTCGATCGTCAGGGAGTGGATATGCCGATTTGTCTGGGCGACGTCGGAGGCTATGGGTCCGGGACGTCGGAGATCCTGCAGGGACTTCGTGCTCGAACCGGGAATATTGTTCTGGGTTTTTTCGATGCGGCAGTCGCGGGAATCATGGACTCTTCCGGATTTGATGAGGCTGCGCGCCGGGCCATCGAATGGACCCGGTCCCAGCTCGACCGGGAGGCCCTGGCCTACCTGGCCGGGCGCCCCCTCGCTCTCGAGACGGGAGGGGTCCTGTTTGTTCATAGCGAGTGCGTGCAGCCGGGCCTGTTTCGTGGAGTAGCAGATCAGGAAGCGGCGCGGGCGAACTTTTCAGCAACCGGGCATCGGATCACGTTTCTTGGACATGCGAGCGACCCCGGCATGTTCCGCCTCCGGGCGGATGGCAGGATAGAGGAGGGGGCAGCAGAGAACGGAAAGTTGGCCGGGGACTGCCGATTTCTGATCAAGGTGGGCTCGGTAGGCGAGCCTTCCGGGGTGAATGGAGTGTCAGCGTCCTACGTCATTTATGACAACGAGACCGAGGAGGTTTTTTTCCGGCGTGTTCCTTTCGACTCCCACGCCTGCCGGTCCGACCTCTTGGGGGCAGGCCTGCCCCTTCGTCCATGGTGCCTGGAGTCGACGGATCTCACCGAGGCCCGGACTCTTCCTCCGGCGGCGGTTCCCCCGGTCGCTCCTGCGGGCGAAATGATCGTCTCCCTTGCCTCGGTTGCGGCTCCCGTTCTACCTGTTGCCGTGGCTCCCCCGCCCGAGCCCGTCCGGCGGAACCGGGGGGTTTTGGCCTGGCTGGCTCTTGCCGCAGTCATCATGATGGTTGCTGCGATTGGAATCGTTGTAGCTCGCAAGGTCCAGGAGGACCGGAAAGCACTGGCATCCAGCGAGAACAAGGGCCAGGAACGAGGGCGTGGACCGGCGAAACCTCCTCCCTCGCTCCCTGTGCCCGCACCTGTTCCTGCTACTGTCGAGGAGCCCCCTGCGCCTGAACCAGCCGGCGGTCCGTTGGAAGTTGAAGAGCCCGTCGAGCCGTTGATCGAACCCGGAACGGATCCGGTGGATGATGCTATTGTGGCTAATGACCCTCCCTCACCACCGCAGGAACCCGAACCGATTCCCGATCCTGAACCAGTGGAGCCGGAGCCGGTTCCCAAGACTGCTCTTCCGGAGGGTAGGGCCCCCATACCCCCGGAACCTGCCGATGTGGCCTCCCTCAACCCTCCTACTCGTGGTCTCATCTTTTATGCTCCGTTTGACGAGGAGTCCACGGAGTTTCGGGTGCGTGATCTCTCCGGGAGTGAAAGAGATCTTGACGCAACCAGCGGCAGTCCCGGGATGGTGGGACGGATAGGCTTGGCGTGCCGGCTCGTGAAGGAGAATGGCAGCGAGGCGATGCTTTCGCCAGTGAAGCCTCTTCCCGAAATCAAGGATATCACCATGGCGTTCTGGCTCCGCCGCCCTGCTGATGCCCTGGAGGCTCCGGTGGAACCGGGAGGCGAGGCGACAATCAGGGAGTTCCCGGACGCGACCCTGCTCGGGATCGATGGTTTCTGTGAAGTTGGGATTTCCGGGGATCAGGTCGTGGCTGACCTGGGAGATACGAATGCGGCCCTGGACTTGCCTGAGGATCTTTTGTGGCACCACATTCTTGTCGAGCACGTTGAGGGTAAGACTTCGATCTGGCTCGATCATCGGGTCCAGTCAGAGGTGGTGTCCGGGGAGCTGGGGGCGGTCCCGGCAGGAGGGGCGGCGGTGAAAGTTGGTAGCAAGGACGCAGACTTCTGTATTGATGAGGCGGCGATCTGGTCCCGCAGTTTTACTGCCGATGAACGCTGTGTCCTTTATCGTCTTGGACGATTTGATACCGCTATCATGACTCCCCCGAGGACGATCGCCTACTGGGGATTTGATAACCCGAAGCTGGGAACAAGAGCTTTCAGCGATCGGGTTGGCTCTCATCCCATCGGAGCTTTTGCCCGTTGGAAGCCGGTCAAGGCCATTGCCCCTGACCCCATTCCCCTGGTTATGAAACGCAATGCGGTGGCGGCCCAGGTTTTGCATGTCGCCGAGAACAAGGACGAGGGCGGGAGCTTTGAAATGAGGCCTGATACCCCTTTTACATACGAAGGATGGTTCAAGCCGGGCAGACTGACAGCGGGGACGCTGGGAGGAACGGTTTCTGCAAAGAACGAGGACAAGGTCGCGGGCTGGAGGATTGCTCTCAGTCCCGGCAAGAGCGGGAAGGGCTTTCTGGCCTTTATCTACGACACGGGCTCCGAGAAAATGCAGGCTGTGGCGGATAATGCCCCGGTTTATGACGGGTTGCCTCATCATATCGCGGCGGTTTGGAACCCCCGCTTTTCCGAGACACACGGGAGCATGACGGTCTTCCTCGATAACAAGGTGCTTGCTACGGCGCAGATTCCCCTAAGCAGTCTCGGGGAGCCCAGCGGTCAGCATTTCCGGATCGCGGTGGGTGGATCTCCGGTGGTTGTTGATGACTTGCGTTTTTCCACGGGTTCCCTCCGGCCCAGTGAGTTCCTGACCAAGGGGCAGGAATGGACTCCACCGGAAACTCCCCGGGTAGCCAGCAACGACGGTGGCCGACGGGTCGCTCCTGCCAGACCCGGGGAATCGCCTTTCCAGCGGGCAGCCCGGGAACTGCAGGAACGCAAGGCGGCGGAGAAGGCTGAAAGGGAGCGGAAGCGTGCCGAAGAGGCCCAGAAACGCAGGGGGTTTGGACTGGACAACTGATCAGGGTCAAAAGCGGTATCCTTTTGCCTGCTCATAGGCCCGTAGTTCCTCTTTTTCCCGGGTAGCCCTGGCCGTATAGCTGCGCATGAAAGCCTCGAGGGCTTCGGGGTCGTGGCGCTCGTCGAAGGCCGGGAGGGCGGGGTCCTCCACCTGCAGCATGAATTCCCGGAGTCGGGATCGAAACTGGTTTAGCGAGGCGGGAAGGTCAGGGGAGGAGGTCTTTGCCTCCAGCAGATTGGAGAGACAATGCGGGTCCTCACGCAGATTGTAGAACTCTTCCACCCTCCGGTGGAGAAGGTGATCCACACGGCGCTTCATGGTGGGATCTGATCCGGCCAGTTTCCGGAATGCCCCAAATCCATTCCACTGTCGGGGAAAGCTACGTTTCCCGTCAGACCAGGGGTTGAACAGGTAGGCCCACTCGCGGGACAGGACTCCCCGCATGGGATAGGCGTCCTTCCCGTGAATGTGGAAAAAATGGGTGAAGACGTAGTCCCTGTTTGTCTGCTGTTCTCCGTGGAGAAGGGGCAGGAAGGAACGTCCGTCGGTTTGTTCGAGCGGGGGCAGGCCCACGGCCTCAAGGAAGGTAGGCTGCAGGTCGACACAGGACAGCATGTGGTGTTTGTCATCGCTCCCCGTGGAAACTGTTCCGGGCCAGCGAATGATCCAGGGTGAGCGGGTGCTGTCAGGGTAGCAGTTTCCCTTCACCCCGGGGAATGCCATTCCGTGATCGGAGAGAAAGAGCACGATGGTATTGTCCTTGAGCCCGGCGCGATCCAGTTCCTGGAGGACCGCACCCACCATGTCATCGGTCCGTCGGACGGAGCTGGCATAGGCTGCGAGGTGCCTGCGGATCTCCGGGAGGTTGGGTAGTCCTGCGCTGAGGCGGACATCTTCCGGCGCGTAAGTCCGGGAGGACTCCGCCCGCTCGTAGTGAGGGTTGTCCGGATGCCGGCCCCGGGGTCCCGGAGTAGCGAAGGGATCATGAGGGTCATGGGTGCTTGCCATAAGGAAAAAAGGCTGTTTGGCGGACTTGGCGCTGGCGAAGAAGTCCCGGGAAAAGCGGCGATATACCTCAGGGTCCCGGCCCCAGAGGTTCTCGTCACCCTTGCCCTGCCAGGTGTAGGTCGATGACCAGCGGAAAAGTTCCTGCTGATTGAGGGGTTTTCCGATCGTGCCGCACAAGAACCCGGCGGCGTTCAGGAGAGAAGGAAGGTTCGGAGTGCCCGGGCGGATGCGCTGGAATCCCTCTGCACCGTTTTTCTGGGGGTAAAGCCCGGTCAACATAACGCTGCGGGATGGGGTGCAGATGGCGATGTTGACGTAGGCCTGCCAGAACTGCAGGCCTTCCTCCGCCAGACGGTCAATATTGGGGGTGACTCCTTCCGCCACTCCGCCGAAGCAGCCCGGGGAGTCCCAGTTCATATCGTCCGCCACCAGCCAGAGGATGTTGGGGCGGGTCGGAGGATGCCTGAGTTGCTGGGCACTGAGAGGTCCCGCAAGGAAGACGCAGACGGCTATGAAGAGAGAGCAAGTGGGCATGACGTTCTGGATTCCCCGGTGAGGTTTGGATTTCCCACTCTGAAACCGCAATTCCCTGATTTGAATTCGAAAAGCATGGTGAGTCGAAAAGTTGCTGCCGATTGGATCTTTACCTTGGGGAGGGCCGGGTTCAGCCGGAACAGAGTAACTCAGGTGAAATAAGGTTATGAGGTTTTTGATATTGCGGATTCCGTTACATGGAACCATCACAGCTCCATGAGTGTGCCGCACTGGCTTGAAAGGAAGCGCCCGGGGCGGCGGGTTGAGGGACTGGCAGCCTGCCTGCTTCCATTTGAAGCGGATGGGAAAATGGCTGAGGCGGCTTTTCGNGAAGCCGTGCAGCGGACGGGTGAAGCAGGTCTTGGATGCGCGGTCAACATGGATACCGGATACGCTAACTATATCGAGGCTCACGAGAGGACGGAGGTCCTGCGATGGACCACGGAGACTCTTGGAAGCGGTAAAGAGTTTGCGGCTGGGGCCTTCGTGGAGGGAAGAGAGGGAGACCTGCAGGATCTTTACCGGAGGGAAATGGATGAAATCGCCTCATTCGGGGGAACGCCGGTGATTTTCCAGACTACCCGTTTCCATGAGTGGGAAACGCAGAGGGTCGTGGACCTCTATGCCTCGATCTGTGAGCCATATCCGGCGGTGATCGGCTTTGAGCTCGGCCGGGTGTTTGCTCCGTTCGGGATGATTTATGAGGAGGACGTCGTCCGGGGTCTCATGGGCATTCCAAGTCTCATTGGGATCAAGCACAGTTCCTTGAGCCGGGAGGAGGAATTAAAACGCCTGTCGCTACGGGATGAGTTGCGTCCGGAGTTCCGGATCTACACGGGAAACGACCTCGGTATCGACATGATCGAATACGGCTCCGATTACCTGCTTGGACTGGCGGCGTTCTGTCCCGAGAAGTTTGCGGAGCGCGATCGCCTCTGGGAGGAGGAGGACGAGCGTTATTATGAACTGGCGGATGCGCTGCAGTATCTTGGCAACGTCGGATTCAGGGCCCCGGTGCCNGCNTACAAGCACAGCTGTGCAGTTTTCCAGCACCTTCTGGAACGGATCCCAAGCAGCGATCCCCATCCCAGTTGTCCACGTCGCCCTGACTGGGAGGAAGAGATCATGCGGGACTGTGCCCTGCGACTGGGCTACAATTTGTAAAGACCCATGGTATTCCCTGAGGGTTTGTAACCAGCAATCGCAGCAATCATTATCATGTCCTATCCCGAATTGGCCGTCCACACCTTCACCACGCGTGGGTGGTCCATGTCGGAGTGTATCGAGGGCTATGCCCGCCGGGAAATCGGGGGAATTTCCGTATGGCGGGAGACGCTGGAAGGAGAAGATCTCTGTTCAGTCCGGAAGCATATGGCGGATGCCGGCCTGGAAGGAATGGCATTGGTAAGAGGGGGTTTTTTTACCGGGGCTACAGCCGGGGAGAGGGCGGCTGCGATTGAGAAGAACCGCGAGTGTCTCCTGGAGGCCGAGGCNCTGGGATTGCCGCTGGTGGTGCTTGTCTGCGGGGCTACTCCGGGGCAGACCGCGAGGGAAAACTATGAGCAGATCCGCGATGGGATCGGGGTGATTGCTCAGGAAGCAGACCGGATGGGAATCCGGCTCTCCATAGAGCCGCTTCATCCGATCTACGCAGGTGATCGCTCAGGGATCTGTTCCCTGAGGGATGCCAATAACCTGGCCGGGGAACTGTCTCTGCCGAATGTGGGAGTGGCGGTGGACGTTTATCATGTGTTCTGGGAGGTCGACCTGCAGGATCAGTTGCAGCGCAGCGCTGACCACGGCTGGCTGGATGCCTATCATATTTGTGATTTCAAGCCCGATCAGGAGGACATCCTGCTGGACCGGGGAATCATGGGTGAGGGATCCATTGCGCTGGGCGAGATTGACAAATGGATCCACGAGGCTGGTTTTGAGGGGCGGCGGGAAGTGGAGATATTTTCCCGGAAATGGTGGAATCGTGACCAGAATGAGTTTCTGGATCGTATTCTTGAAGCCTACGACAAGCTTTACCGTTCAGGATGAAATGCGGTCCCGGCACTTTCATCTTCACCCCGGCAGGTGAGACCGGGCATTCTCCTCACGTGATCCAACAGAGACCATGAGCGAACACCGTATTGGCATTATCATGAATGGCGTCACCGGGCGCATGGGAACCAATCAGCACCTGATACGGTCGATCCTGGCGATCCGCGAACAGGGAGGAGTGCAGTGCGGAGAGCGGAGGATCATTCCGGAACCAATCCTGACCGGACGCAGCGAGGAAAAACTGCGAGCCCTGGCAAAAAGCCATGGGGTGGAGCGCTATACCACGGACCTTGAATCTGTTCTCAAAGATGATTCCTGCCCGGTCTTCTTCGATGCCTCAGGGACTCCCTACCGTATTGGTTTCCTGGAGCGTGCGATTGCGGCGGGCAAGAATATCTACTGTGAAAAGCCCACCGCTACTTCCTACGATGCAGCTCTCGCCATTGCAGAAAAGGCGGAGGCGGCCGGAGTGAAGAACGGAACAGTGCAGGACAAGCTCTGGCTCCCCGGGATCCAGAAGTTCCGGGCGCTCTGTGAGAGCGGCTTCTTCGGAGAGATCCTCTCGGTGCGGGGAGAGTTTGGCTACTGGGTTTACCCGGGGCATGATCCGGACCGTCCTGCCCAGCGGCCGAGCTGGAATTATCGCAGGGAGGACGGAGGGGGCATCATCATCGACATGCACTGTCACTGGCGTTACGTGATCGACAATCTTTTTGGGAGGGTGACCCGTGTTTTCAGTCACGCATCCACACATATTCCGGAGCGCGTTGATGAAGAGGGAGTTGCTTATCCGTGCACTGCTGACGATGCAGCTTATGCCATCTTCGAGACGGAGACGGGAGTGGTTTGTCAGTTCAATTCCTCGTGGTGTGTGCGGGTGCGGCGGGATGAACTCTTTACCATGCAGGTGGACGGNACAGAGGGAAGTGCCACGGTGGGACTGCGAAAGTGTATTGTGCAATCACGGGCGNACACCCCAACCCCGGTATGGAATCCGGATGTTGAAAGCCCGATTGATTTTTTCGAGGACTGGAAGGAAGAGCGACCGGGCGAGGAGTTTGACAATGCCTTCAAGANTCAGTGGGAGATCTTTCTCAGGCATGTGGTGGCGGATGAGCCNTTCCCGTGGACCCTGCGTGAAGGAGNAAAAGGAGTGCAACTGGCCGAGTTGAGCTGGCAGTCCGCCGAACAGGGTTGCTGGGTGGANGTCCCGGAGTAGAGCTGCGGGCCGGGTCCTCTGGATTTCCAGGTGCGGTAAGGGGAAGCAGGTCAGTTGGCCTGTTCAGTAGGATCGAGGGCACAGCGGAAGCCCAGGTGNCAGGTGGTTGAGTCGGGAGTCACCTTGGTGCGGGCGGAGTTACGGTAACGGTTGCAGTAGGATTCATGGCAGAGGAAGGACCCNCCGCGAATNACTTTTTCATTCCCATTTTCAGGTCCGGTGGGGTTGACGTCCGGGGCATGCCGGGGGTAGCGCGAATCGAACCAGTCCGAGACCCAGTCCCATGTGTTTCCCATCATGTTGTAGAGGCCGAATTGATTGGCGGGATACGAGCGGGCCGGGGCGGTTCCGGCATGGCCGTCCGCTGCGGTGTCCTCCTCCGGAAAGCGACCTTGCCAGATATTGCACCTGTGTTTGCCTCCCGGGGTGAGTTCGTTTCCCCAGGGGTAGATANGGGATGCCTCACCGCCACGGGCGGCCCGCTCCCACTCGGCCTCAGTAGGCAGACGTTTNCCTGCCCACTGGCAGAAGGCCCGGGCATCGTGCCAGGAGACATGCACCACCGGATGATCCATGCGCTTGCGGATGTTGGTTCCGGGACCNCCCGGTTTTTTCCAGCAGGCGCCTTCTACCCTGGCCCACCATTCGATGCCGAAGGCGCGATCGAAGCGGATACGCTTGAGATGNGCCTTNGGAACCTGATTGTGGAAGACNAAGGACCACCCGAAACGCTCGGCCTCGCTCCGGTAGCCGGTCGATTCCACGAAGTCTGCGAAGGCTTCATTGGTAACTGCGGTACGATCCAGAAAGTAGGAGTCGAGGGATACTTNCCGTATNGGTCCCTCGCCGTCGGCNGNCCAGCACTCGGGTCCNTCTGCGCCCATCTGGAATGTTCCNCNCTCGATGTAAATCATATCCTTCGTCGAGCCAGCATCTGGTGANAGGGNAAGAGCGGGTTCATCGGAAGAAGGAATGCCGTTGCCTTCCCGGGANGGAGTGCAGCAGGGCTTTCCGTCGGCCATGTCCACTGGTAGCGCCGGAGCGAGGGGGAGACAAGAGTTCGTCGCTCNAGGGGNAGCTCTTTCCNGGGGNAGAGNACGATTTCATTGTGTCGATCCGGGAGGCAGAACAGANTNCNTNATGCGATACGCCNNNCTCTTTATCGCCTGNCNGACAGGANTTNCCNTTGCGGNCCCCGAAATCACAGTGATCGACCTGGCCACGGANAGCGAGCGGATTACCCTGGTTGATCGTGAGAAAGGACAATATCTCGGTCACGTCTCGACCTGCCTGCTCGATGACGGCAAGACCATNCTGGCGGTATATCCCAAGGGGCATGGGCGGGGGGCAATTGTNTACAAGCGCAGCGTTAANGGTGGTAACAGCTGGGGAGAACGCCTGCCGACCCCGGCTTCNTGGGAAACTTCNAGGGAAGTCCCCACCCTGCACCGGATGACGGGNCCGGATGGGAAGAAACGGATCATTCTCTGGTCGGGGCTNTATCCNGCACGCAATGCGATCAGTGAGGACGAGGGGAGAACNTGGAGCGAACTGAAAAANGCAGGGGACTGGGGNGGGATCGTNGTGATGGGGAGCCACATGGAGTTGAAGACGGGGAAGGGGCATTACATGTGTGTCTTTCATGACGACGGGCGCTTTTTCAAGGAGGCAGGNAAGCTGGNCAGGCCAGTGGTNTTCAGNCTCTACCGGACAGTGACACGGGATGGTGGGCTGACNTGGTCTTATCCCGAGGCCCTGCAGAGCGACAGCGGGGTCCACCTNTGTGANCCCGGCCTGGTNNGNTCACCNGATGGCAGNCAGATCGCCATGCTGCTGCGGGAAAATTNCCGACNAAGGAACTCTNACATCATGTTTTCCAACGACGAAGGGAAGACCTGGAGCAAACCACGCGANCTGCCGGTGACCCTGACTGGTGATCGTCATACCTGCCGCTATGCCCCGGATGGCAGGCTCGTGATAGTTTTCCGGGGTCGATATGCCAGGGGGAATGCCNTNCCNCCNGTTGACGGNGATTGCACCGCCTGGGTCGGGCGTTATGAAGATCTCGTNNAGGGCAGGCCGGGGCAATATGTGCTTCGCCTCCTNGATAACAAGAAGGGGCACGACACTACCTATCCGGGAGTCGAGGTGCTGCCTGATGAAATAGGNTCCTTTATCGTGACAACCTACGGGCACTGGACCGAGGGGGAGTCCCCTTATATCGTGAATACCCGTTTCTTTNTGGAGGAACTGGACAGCCTTGCAGAACAGGGCACCAAGATCAGGCTGAGCGAGGACTTCATGAAGGTNGAGAAGTAGGATTCTTTCCNGATTNACCNTATCCGCTTTGAGTTCTNCGCCCTGAGGGTAATCTCTGNCCNGTGGAGGGACTTCCACAGATCCTGNTTGCGGTCATCCCGATCTATATCCTCATGGTGGTGGGAGGGGGNCTNCGGCGTGNCCGGGTGCTNGGGCCNGAGATGGATGACGGGCTNACCAAGCTGGTCATNCATGTGCTTTACCCGGCCCTGATCCTNGACAAGGTCCTGCGTGCGGAGTTGNTGCGTGATCCTCTGGTAGTGGTTTCGGCCATTGGGGTGGGATTCACCATCATTGTGATCGGNCTGCTGGTGGCGCTCCTGATTGGCCGGTTAATCGGCCTGCGGAANGGGACAGGTTGGCGAAGCTTNACCCTGACGGCAGGTGTTCAGAATTATGGTTATGTAGCCATTCCCCTGCTCATGGTATTCTTCCCCCAGAATGAGACCGCGGTTCTGGGCCTCCTCTTTACCCATAGTCTCGGNGTTGAACTAGGGGTCTGGACGCTGGGNATGTTCATCCTGCGAGGGAAACCCTTCAAGTCGCCGCGTGAGTTTGTTTCCGGACCGATGGTGGCGGTGGTCGTTGGCCTTCTGCTTGTCTTTTCCCGGATTGATGTCCTNGTGGAAAACTCCAAGGCNGCAGCCTTTTTGTTCGGGACCTTCCTGAACCTCCTTCACTGGCTGGGNNTGGCAGCCTTTCCGGTGGGCCTNCTTCTCATAGGGACCGTTATTTCCGATCTTCTGGGGAAGGAGCGTTACTCGCCGCGTATCGGACTGGGAAGCATCATGGTCCGCATGGTTCTCATGCCGGCGGTGATCCTTGCCCTCGCNAAATTCCTTCCGCTGGTAACCGAGTTCAAGCAGGTTCTGCTGGTTCAGGCTGCGATGCCCAGTGCGGTGACGCCCGTTGTCTATGCCCGGCATTACGGGGCCGATCCGGCTGCGGCAGTGCATGTTGTTGTGACNACCTCTCTGGCTGCGATTATTACAATCCCCATTATCATTTCACTGGGNCGCATNTGGCTGGGCTTGTAGGGGGAGGGGCTCGGAATCCCGCAGGGCTCTGAATTNCTNATTCGGGATTGGTAAGGAGGGAGTTATGAAGAGNTTTTCTTTTGCTCCNACCGTAATTTCAGGANGNTGGCNGCCNNGGGTCCCTGTTTCTNCCCCGGGTTNTNGGTAGAATCGGGGGNAAACCGGGTCATTTTGGTCACCCCCATGTGGCACCTTTTTTTCTGTATGNGGGTGCCAAATTTTGGCCTAATTTCGCTAGTGTGTTTCAGATAGTGAACGAAACTGTGGCATGGAGGCCGTGGGTTCGNCNNCTGGGCGCACTGNANAAAAATCAACCTTGCCCGGATGGCATCCTTCAAACACCGCATGAAGAACGTTCAGCTCATTTTTTCGTTGGTAGCCGTTTCCGCGACTTTTTTGTCCGCGGAAGAGGACATCACCAAGGTTAATGCGACCACCAAGGCCTTCTGGTCCTACAAGCCGCTTCGCCGGCCNGAAGTGCCAAAGGTCGATAATTCCAGTTGGNGCACAAGNCCGATCGACGCCTTTATCTACAAGCNGCTTCAGGCCAATGGATTGAAGCCCAATGATCCGGCTTCACGCCGGGAGTTGATCCGTCGGGCAAGCTTTGACGTGACGGGACTGCCGCCGACGCTCGAAGAGGTNAAGGCCTTCGAGAATGACAAGTCGCCTGATGCATGGGAAAAGGTTATCGATCGACTGCTTGCNTCTCCTCACTATGGAGAGAAGTGGGCCAGGCACTGGCTCGATATCGTTCGCTACGCNGAGTCCAATGGATTTGAGCGTGACTCCGACAAGCCGCACATCTGGCGCTATCGGGACTNTGTCATTGATGCGCTGAACATGGATCTTCCCTATGACCAGTTCCTCCTGCAGCAGCTGGCCGGGGACGAGATTGAGAAACCGACGTCNCAATCAATGATTGCAACCGGTTACCATCGACTNATGCAGTGGGATGACGAGCCTGCGGATCGCCTGCTGCACCTTTTCGATAANCTTGATGATGACCTTCGCATNACCACCGANGGAATGCTGGGAATGACGGTCGGATGTGCGCGTTGTCATGACCACAAGGGCGATCCTATTTCNCAGGAGGANTANTANAGCATGATGGCNTTCTTCCGCGGNATGAAGCANCCNGGCAAGGGNGGGGCCAATATCGAAAAAGTAGGNGGNGGTGAAGGAGATGNAGGCTATCAGGCCGCTTTGCGGAAACATGATCAGGATGGAGAGAGGTTCAAGGTCGAGCTCAAGGGNGCNGAGNCGGANATTGGCCAGCAACTGGTCAAGGCNTTCCCGAGCCTCAAGGGGAGGCTNAGCAGCTCNNATGGTGAGTTCCTTGTNCTCCTCGGGGATGGTCGNGAGTCNNGCCCCTCTCAGTGGTTCTATACCACNAGNAAGCCGGGAGATAACTGGTCNGCGGTGAATTTCCGNGCCGAGAACGAGAAGTGGAANAANGGGNTTGCNGGCTTCGGAAAAGNAGGCACNCCNGGAATCAAGNTCAACACGNAGTGGGNAACCAAGGANCTCTGGGCCCAGGGAACGTTCCTGCTCGAGAGTATTCCCAAGAAACTCNGNCTGTCCCTGATCCATGANGAGGACGTNGANCTCTATCTNAANGGNCAACTCGTNCTGAAGCGNANCGGGGTCCTGCCNGCCTACCGNGATTTNGATGCNGACAAGAAATTCCTCTCCGCCCTTCAGACCGGGCGGAACGTAGTGACCGTTCATGTGAGACAGACCAATGGGGGGCAGTCCTTTGATTTCGGGATCAAGGCGCACCAGGGAGACAAGTTTACCATGGACGTGGCCCTCGCGATGTCGAAGGCCAAGGGAGTGGACAAGGCGCTTCTCGACAAACGCAAGAAGCTCAAGGAGCAGATTGCCCGGCACGCGCAGCAGCGTCCCAAGCCGACCAGCGTGGATGCCCAGGTCGTGCAGGAGCACAGCAAGACTCCTCCTGCGCTTCACGTGCATCAGCGTGGCAACCCCCACGTCAAGGGAGACAAGGTAATGATCACCCGGATTCCTTCCATCTTTGGAGGAGAGGAGCTGAACGGTACTCCCCCGGCTCATGGGCGCAACACGAGCGGTCGCAGGCTTGCCCTAGCCCAGTGGATTATCAAGCCGGACAATCCGAGGACTTCACGGGTTATCATGAATCGTTTGTGGCAGCACCACTTTGGTCGCGGGATTTGCGCCACCCCCAACGACTTCGGTTACCTCGGCGAGCGTCCCTCCCATCCGGTGCTTCTGGACTGGCTGGCAACCGAACTGGTGACCAGGAAGTGGAGCCTGAAGGAAATGCACAAGGTAATCATGCTCTCGCAGGCCTACCAGATGTCCTCGCGGGGACAGACGGCAGGACTGGCCAAGGACCCCGACAACAAATGGTTCTGGCGCTTCAACATGCGTCGTCTGACGGCTGAGGAACTTCGTGATTCCGTACTGGTGACAACCGGAAGGCTCAACCGCAAGATGGGCGGGCCCAGTGTCTATATCAAGTTGCCCGAGGAGTATCTTGCCACCTCCTCTAGCAAGGGTGGAAAATGGGGGAGGTCATCTGAGGAGGACCAGGTGAGGCGGAGTGTCTACACCAAGGTAAAGCGCTCGCTGGTTCCTCCCATCCTGCAGGACTTTGATCTTGCCGATACAGATGGGACCTGTCCGGTCCGCTTCCGGAGTATCCTTCCCACCCAGGCCCTGGCCATGATGAACAGTGAATTCATCAATGAAGAGGCCGTCAGCTTTGCCAAGCGTCTGCGAGCGGAGGCCCCGGATGATCCGAGACGTCAGGTTGGGCTGGCACTTGAAATCGCCCTCGCGCGCCCGGCTACGGCAGGCGAACTCGATTACGGCATGGAACTGGTGGAAGTGATGATGCGGGAGCACAAGCTTTCTACCGAAGATGCTTTCAACCGCTTTGCCCTCCTTGTCCTGAACCTTAATGAGTTCTTCTTCGTCGACTGATCCCCATTCCTCATCCCATCTTTTAACAACCAACTCCACAAAACGATGAACAAACCAGAGAACACCTTCTGCGGCCAGGTCAATCGCCGGGAAGCTATTCGCCACCTCGGAGGAGGCTTCACGTCCCTCGCCCTCACCGGAATGCTGGCTCAGGACGGATTCTTCAACAAGGCGGGCGCGGCCAGTCTCTATGGAAATCCTCTTGCCCCCAAGGACTCAATGCTTCCCCAGCGAGCCAAGTCCGTGATCTTCCTTTTCATGTATGGTGGCCCCAGTCACATGGACACCTTTGAATACAAGCCGAAGCTTTATCCCCTTGATGGCAAGACCATCGACGTGAAGACCTTCGGGCGGGGCGGCAAGAAGAACAAGGGGCGGGTGGTTGGCCCTAAATGGGAGTTCTCCCAGCACGGTCAGTCCGGGAAGCATGTCTCGACCCTGTTTCCTCATCTGGCCAAGCGGGTTGATGACATCGCATTCATCCACTCGATGACCGCCGAATCCCCCATTCACGGGTCCGCCATGCTCAACATGAATTGCGGTTCGGTAGTTAGTGGGAAGCCCTCGCTGGGATCTTGGGTCAACTATGGCCTGGGAAGCGTGAACGAGAACCTTCCGGGCTACGTAGTGATGCTCGAAAACAGTGGAGGTCCGATCAGTGGAGCCAAGAACTGGACTTCCGGATACATGCCCGCGAGTTATGGTGGAACCGTATTCCGCTCACAGGGAGATCCCATTCTCAATCTCAAGAACGCGCATAACATGCCGCGGGAGCAGCAGAGGACGCTGCTCGACTACCTCAGCACCATGAACCAGAAACATCTGGGTCTGCGTGAGGACCAGTCTGACTTGTCCTCCCGGGTTTCCAGCTATGAGCTGGCCTACCGTATGCAGATGACCGCTCCAGAAGCGATCAACCTGGATGCTGAACCCGAGCATGTGAAAAAACTCTACGGAATCGGGGAAGGACGAACCGATGATTTCGGGCGAAAGTGCATGCTGGCCCGGCGGCTTGTGGAGCGTGGAGTGCGTTTCATCCAGCTCTATTCGGGTGGTGCCCACAATGACGCCAACTGGGATGCCCATGGGAACCTGGAAGCGAATCACAACAAGCATGCCGGAAATACCGACAAGCCCATCGCGGGACTCATTGCAGACCTGAAGCAGAGGGGAATGCTGGATGAAACCCTGATTGTCTGGGGTGGAGAGTTCGGGCGTCAGCCCACTGCTGAATACGCCAAGGGCACCGGGCGAGATCACAACTCCTTTGGCTTCACGATGTGGATGGCCGGGGGGGGGATCAAGGGTGGGGTCTCTTATGGAGAGACCGATGAACTGGGTTCCGCGGCTGTGGGTGATACCCTTCATGTCCGGAACATGCATGCCACCGTTCTTGATCGAATGGGGCTCGATCCGAACAACCTCAGCTACTTCTATGGTGGACTGGACCAGAAACGGGTTGGGGTCGAGGGAGCCAAGCCGATCCATGGTATCATGGCCTAGGCTTACAGGAATATTTCATCTCAAGGGGAGAGCGGACAGCTCTCCCCTTTTTTTGTAGCTCGATTCCAGCTAAACTAGGCAAAAGAAAAGGGAGGGCCTCGCAGCCCTCCCCTTTACAGGAGAATGTAGTGTGAAAGGGGGAGGCTATCGGCTTCTCCCGGGAGATTGCTGGGGACGGCGTGGCCCCTCCTGCGGTCGTTGCGGTCCCCTCGGCTGGTTGCGCTGCATCTCCTCCAGTCGCTGCAGCCGTCGCTCGATATGAGCAATGCGTTCCCCTAGTTGTCTCAGGAAGTGGTGTAGTTTTTCCTCCTCATGGTGACGTTCGCGGTCTCCCTCATGATGACGTTCGCGGTCTCCCTCATGGTGACGCTCTCGGTGTCCCTCATAGTGACGCTCTCGGTGTTCCTCATGATGACGCTCACGGTCTCCCTCATGGTGACGCTCGCGGTGTCCCTCATGGTGACGCTCGCGGTGTCCCTCATGATGACGCTCGCGGTGTCCCTCATGATGACGCTCTCGGTG
>PAQU01000075.1 GCA_002709395.1 Roseibacillus sp.
GAGCAGGAGCAGGAGCAGGAGCAGGAGCAGGAGCAGGAGCAGGAGCAGGAGCAGGAGCAGGAGCAGGAGCAGGAGCAGGAGCAGAGTTCGGAAGGGATCTTGTTACATCGGGTGAACGGAAGGGGTCTGTCCGAATCTCAGAGGAATGAGGAACCGTCTTTGTCACGGTGGATTGCTGGCTGGCCTCGACGAGAGGAAATTCCCATTCATTTTTTTTACTGGGTCCGATGCCGCAGGAGCAGAGCATGGCAGTCNCCCCGGTCCCCGCCAGTGCGAGTCTGAATGTCTTGTTCATGGAGAAGAAGAGATCAATAGCTGCCCAGAATCACCTTGGGATTGCAATCGGAATCTTGAATTCATCAGGGACCGTCAAGGGAGCCAAGCCATTGAGTGATAGCAGCAAGCACCCTCTGCCGGTCATTGTCGTAGAAAAGGAGGTGGTAGCTCTCCGGATAGAAGTGACGCATTATCTTTGCAGCTGGAGGGAATTGTTCGGCAAAGGATACGACGTCATCAGGCTTGGAAAAGATGTCGTGGCCTCCGTGCAGGATCAGGGTGGGCAGGTTGATCCGATCGGCTTGGGCCGGCAATGACTCGATCATCGTGCCCAGGGTATTCAGGAGGCGGAGGGTGAAGGCAGAGACGTGATAGGAATTTGTCTGGGCCTGATCCTGATGAACTACGTCCCTTATAACGCGGACCTCATCCTCTCCTGAAAGAGTTTCGAGAGAGATCTTGAAGCGGGGCAAGATCGTTGCGCCCCACCGCAGGGCAGTTCGCTTCCACGGGGGGAGATCGTCATGGATGCGGACGATGGGAGAGGAGAGAATCAGGGCGTCGCACGGAGGATGGAGGCGAGGAGAAGCAGCAACCCCATGAAGAGCAATAAGAGTACTCATACTTTCGCCACACCATATAATGCGCGCTTTGGGATGCCGGTCGCGGATCAGCTGGGTAAAGGAGCGAAAGTCATTAAACCAGTTCTGAGGATCCTTGATGTCTCCTCTGCGGGAAAAAACAGGATCATTACCCTGTCCGCGCAGGTCCGGCGCATAGACCGCCATGGCGGGCAGGGAGTCCTGCAGGTGGCTTCCAAGCGTATCCCAGTCGCTGGAAGCCCCGGCTATCCCATGAAAACCCACGACTATCGTTGTGGGGGGTTGACCATTCGGTGGTAGCCATTTTCTGTAGGGAAACCGTGACCCGTCAAACGAGGTATAAGACGATTCATGAAGTCTGGGGGCTACGGTCGGGGGCGATGGGCGGCTGAAAGTGCAGCTTGATACCCCCAGAGTGCCCAGGATCAGCAGGAAAAGGGTAAGAGTGCCTCCAAGGCCAGAGCGTCGGGAGCAAGCGGAGTCCACCCCTGCTGGCCGGAAGCCGCACAGGCCCTGNGATCCGCCAGATTCTTCAGGATCAGCTGGAAATGAGGTGGTGATAAAGTCTACCCGGAATGTGAACCGATTTGAGGAGGGAACCTGAAAAATCAGAGCGCATGGAGCCTTGCATCATCCGCTAAGGGAGGGAATTGAGTCGATATTCCCGGGAAAGGTATTTTCTACTTCGACTTCGGGGTGCCCTTGGAGGGTTGGGGTACCGTGGGCTTGGGCGGTTGAGGCTGCTTGGCCGGAGCAGTTGGGATTCGAACCGGGGGGGATACCGCGCGAGCCTTGGGCTTTCCAGTTCCAGGTTTGATGGGAACCCTGACAGGAGGGGATACGGCCTTGGCCCCGGGGCGTCCCGGGACGCGCGCAGGAGGCGTGGCCGAACCTCCAGGGATAGGACGAGCGAGGGGGCGGGACGGGGGTTTGGGAAGGTCTTTCAACTCGGCCAGCTCAAGTTCGAAGATGAGCGTGCTGTTAGGGCCGAGCTTGGCGCTACGGCGGTTCTCCTTGTAGGCGAGTTCCGCTGGAATGAAGAGCTTCCATTTTGACCCAACGGGCATCTGGGTGAGAGCTTCCTTGAAGCCTGCAATTACATTGAGTGACATGGGCATCGCCTTGCCCTTGGAGGAGTCAAATTCGGTGCCGTCAATGAGGGTGCCCCGGTAGATCGTCATGTATTGTTTCGTCGGACGTTGCCCCTGGGGAGGAGCGGGATGGGCTTTGCCTTCTCCCTTCTTGAGGATCTCATATTGCAGACCGCTTTCCGTGGTGATGACNCCTTCCCGCTTCTTGTTCTCAGCGAGAAATTTTTCACCGGCCACCTTGTTTTCTTCCGCTACCTTCTTTTCCCGTTCCCGGATGACGAGACTCAACTGATTGAGAGCTTCATTAATCTTGTCCTGGTCGATTTCGGAATCCTTGAGTTCGAGGGCGTCGAACAGTCCCTTGAGGAATTGTTCTCGATCGAGGTCATCGATCCGTAGTCCGTAACGTCCGGTCTGGTTGGTAAATGTGCGTCCATTGCGATAGCCAAATCCGTAGGAGGTCTTGGTGCGGATCTCCTTCGGATCCATGGTGACCTTGGGTTCCTCGGGCTTCGCGGGACTGGCGGGGNCAGCAGGGGCAGGCCTGGGCTCGGCCTTGGCCGGAGCATCCGCTTTCTTGCCTGGAGAGGGAGAATCCTGAGCTGAAAGCGGACCGGTGAAAAGGAGGCCAGCACTCAGGAGCGCAGCAGTAGTGGTGGTTTTCATGATTTCCTGTCGATCGCGCGGAAGATAGGGGCGCCTTGGTAGGCTGTCGAGCGAAAGGGTGGACTGTTCCGAAGAGGAGGGGAGCGGAGTAACCCGCATGTGGGGAAACTACTTTGATTGTTCCAGCATGCGGACCACCGCAGCTTCGGCCCGGGAGCGGATGTTTTCCGGGATTTCAATTTGTGGCTCCAGCGTCTCCAGGCAGGCATGGAGCTTCTCGAGGGTATTCATCTTCATGTATCTGCAGTCCGCGCAGGCACAGTTTTCGGTGGGGCCGGCAATCAGGTTCTTGCCGGGCACCTCCTTGCGCAGGCGATGGAGCATCCCTCCCTCGGTCACCACAATTATATCCCTGGCTTCCGCATCCCGGCAGTAAGTAATCATTTTCTCAGTCGAGCAGACTTCGTCAGCCATCAACCGGACTGCGGTAGTGCATTCCGGGTGGGCCACGACCTTTGCCTCGGGATACTCGTCCTTGATCTTCTGTATCGAGTTACGGGTAAATTCGACGTGGACGTAGCAGGCTCCCTGCCAGAGGTCCATCTTGCGATCGCAATTCTCCATCACCCATGCTCCCAGATTTGCATCAGGGACAAAAAGGATAGGGCGGTCCTCAGGTGCCTGTTCTACGATACGAATTGCATTGCCAGAGGTGCAGATCACATCGGCGAGAGCCTTAACGCCAGCTGAGCAGTTGATATAGGCGATCACGTAGTAGTTCCGGTCGGCGTGCTCCTTCAGGTAGCTCTCCAGCGCGGTTGCGGGGCAGCTCTGCTCCAAGGAGCAGCCGGCTTCCCGGTCGGGCAGGATTACGGTCTTGGTTGGGTTGAGGATCTTGGCGGTCTCGGCCATGAAGTGAACCCCACAGAAGGCAATTACATCAGCATCGGTATCCTGTGCGTGGTATGAGAGTCCGAGGGAGTCCCCTACGAAATCAGCCAGGTCCTGGATGACTCCAATCTGGTAGTTGTGTGCGAGAATAACCGCATTGCGCTCTCTCTTGAGACGCAAGATCTCTTCCCTGAGATCAAGGGCGAGGGAAGAGCTGCTCATGCCGGAGGGTCGTCCATGCCGGCCCTGAGGGCAAAGAAGAAATTATTATCGGAGAGGTGCTTTTTCAGCGAAGGATGGGTTCTCCTAGGCCGCGGGAGCTTTCTCGCTTCCAGCTTGCAGGTCAGCAATAAGTTCCGGCTCCGCAACGGCAGGCGCCTTTTGCACGGCTTGGGGTGCAGCCCGGGGAGTCCCAATAGCCGAGCTTCCCATGAATACGGCACCAGCCTCCATGGAGAGGGCCTCCGCCTTGATGTCGCCGCTTACTTCAGCGAGGGCGCAGATCTCTACCCGGTCCGTAGCCGTGATGTTTCCGTCGACTTTTCCCTGAACAATGACCGAGCCGCAAGTGATCTCGGCCTTGATTTTGGCCTTTTCTCCGATGGTCAGGGAGCCCTCCGAAATAATTCTGCCCTCGATCCTCCCGTCGACGATGAGATCTCCTTGAAATCGGACTTCCCCCTGAATTTCGACGTCACTGCCAAGGATATTGCGCTTGCCCGGGGATATTGCGACCACGGGGCTCGAATCGGCCTGGGAATGAGACTCTGCGTGGGCGTGTGGTGAGGGAGGGGCGCCTCGGCCAGCATCTCCTGTGTTCTTACTGATGATTTTCTCAAACACGGTAGATCAATAATTCAAAACCTTCAGGAGATGTCAAATTTTGATGGGAGCGTGGTTGTGAGTAGATGTGAACAACTGCCAAGGAAGCCCTCGTTCATGTGACCCCGAATCTGATCATCCGAGTGAGACGTTCCCAGCCTCTACTGGAAAGTTAGAATCGAGATCCTAGGGAGATTCAGGCTCCGGTGCAGGTTCCGGTGCAGGTTCCGGTGCAGGTNCCGGTGCCGGNGCGGGAGCAGGTTCCGGTGCCGGTGCGGGAGCAGGTTCCGGTGTCGGTGCGGGAGCAGGTTTCGGTGTCGGTGCGGGAGCAGGTTCCGGTGCCGGTGCGGGAGCAGGTGCCGGTGCGGGAGCAGGTTCCGGTGTCGGNGCGGGAGCAGGTTCCGGTGTCGGTGCGGGAGCAGGTTCCGGTGCCGGTGCGGGAGCAGGTTCCGGTGCCGGTGCGGGAGCAGGTTCCGGTGCCGGGTCGTTGGGAGTGTTCAAGCTGTCCGGAGCGTCTGCCGCGAGCAGTGGCACATCAATTTTGGGAGGTGGAGGCTTAGGTTTTGGCACGGTGGTAGGAAGCTCGACGCCGAGGGTATCGAGACGATTCTGGACCATGTTCTGGCTCAGGAATGAGTTGTTATCGTTGGGGTCGTTGGCTCGCTCCAATGTTTCGCGGGCGGCTTCCAAGTTTCCAGATTTCTGCTCAAACTCGCTGATACGAATAAGCGCGAGTGGGGCCAGGTAGCCAGCCTTGGAGTCGGCAGCAACCGCGCGAAGATGCTCGAGGGCCAGTTCATCCTCTCCCTCTTCCTGAAGGTAGGAGGCGAGCAACATGCGGGCGACTGGGATGGCAGGGTGATCCGGGTTTTCGGTGATGAAATTGCCAAGGGTCGTCTTGGCATCTTGGTTGTCGCCTTGAGCCCAGAGAGACCGGGCTAATTCGAGNTGAGCGGTTCCTGCCGCAGCAGTTCCGGGGAATTCCTTAACGACGTTGCGGAAGTCACCTTGGTTCTTGGCCGAGACGAGCGCTTCGCCGGCCTTGACCTCCTTTGCTTCCTTGAGGCCTTTGTTGACGATGTAAAAGCCAACCCCCAGGACGACCAGCGACAGGAGGATGAGCAGTTTCTTCAGGTGAGCCTCGAGAAACTTGTCGACCTTGGAAGGCCCCTGTTCGATTTCGCCGAGTGGGGCGGGATGATCCGATCCTTCCGGCGTCCCAGCGGGCGTCGAAGTTTCCGGGTGTTCTGGCTTTTGTTTTTCGGCCATGGGTCAGCGGGGCAGTCTGGGTAGCGCGGGAGGCGCGGTGAATCAAGCCCTTGTGAAGGATTTCAGGGTTGCCGGGGCGGTGCATGGGGTTAGGTTCGCCCCGCAGATGGCCCAGATGCTCTATTTCGTGGCTGGAGAACACAGCGGCGATACCCGTGGGGCCGAATTGATCGAATTCCTGCGGGCGTCACGCCCCGACTGGCAATTTCGCGGCCTGGGAGGGCCAAAGATGCGGAGTCTGGCGGGGGACGGATTGGTCGACTGGGTAGAAGATGCCGCGGTTTTAGGCTTCTGGGAGGTCCTCAAGCGTTATTCGTGGTTCAAGGCGCGTTTTGAGGAAACCCGTCGGGAAATTGAGGAACTCAGGCCCGATGCCGTGATCTTCATTGATTATCCGGGTTTTAACATGCGACTGGCCCGGGCGCTGTATGAGGCGGATGTCCCCACGCGGTTGATAAGCTATATCAGTCCTCAGGTCTGGGCCTGGAACAAGGGCCGGATCCAAGGAATCGCTGAGCGGCTCGACCTGATGCTATGCCTTTTCCCTTTTGAGAAGAAGATCTTTGAGAGTGCAGGACTGCCNACCGTTTGCATGGGGCACCCGATCGTAGACCATCTTGAGGATGCCCGTATTGACTGTGGGAGGGAGGAGGACCTGGTGGGGCTTTTCCCCGGGAGCCGTAGGAANGAAGTCTCCCGGCTCTTCCCCACCATGCTTGAGGCCGTTTCTCATCTTCATGAGCGCTTTCCCCGGTGGAGATTTAAAGCTTCGGCTGCTTCCAGCTCTCTGAAAGGGGAGATGCAATCCATTCTTGATGCCTACCCTGGCAAGCAGCTTCCCCTGGTTATCGAGGAGGGACGCAGTCATGAGCTGATGCAGCGGGCCAGGGCTGGGGTGGTGGCGAGTGGAACCGCGACTCTGGAAGCTTCCTTCTACGGATTGCCCTACTGCCTGATTTACAAGGTCGCCTGGCCGACCTATCTGGCTGGTCGCTTACTGGTCGATATCGAGTATCTGGGGCTGGCCAACATTCTTGTCGGCCGGAGGATCGTGCACGAGTTCATCCAGCACGAGGCGAACGTGGTGAATATCTCTGCCTTCCTGGCGAGCGTTATGACGGACCAACGGCGATGGAGGGAGCTGGAACGCGATCTGCTGGAAGCGTCTGCCAAGCTGGGAACCGNGAGGGGCGGCCGAGATTGCGGCTGGGGCGATTGTGGAACTACTGGAGCGAAAAGATGGCCACTGATTATGGAGACGGGCTTCCCGAGGAGCCCAAGAAGCCGAACCCGGCATGGAAGATCGCGATGGTGGGAGCTCCTGCCTTCCTTCTCCTGTCGACCGGCTGGGCTCTCTGGATCTGGTGGAAGGAGTCTCAGGATGATTCGGTCGATCCACGCCTTGCGCTGGCCTCCGTAGCGGCGGAGGTAGTGGAGCTCGAGGACAGCCTGCACAAGCTTTCGAGTGTCCTGGGCCCCCGTGACTGGGAGTCAGCAGAGGGACGCATCAACATGCGCCGGGCCATTGCCCTGATCGATGGAACCCTCAGCCCGCGCAACTATGGGTTTGTTGTCCGAAGGGGTGAGCGCTTGTCGTATGAGGGTGAGCCGTGGCCTACGGTCTGGGTCGACCTGGTGGGAGGTGGTGATCCAGAGCGGGTAGTATTGGTCAATGCCGCCTACGATGGTAGCGATGCGGAGATCGCCCTGGTTCTTGCGGTGGCACGGGATCTCAGGGATGAGCAATTTCACTGCACGGTCCGCTTCGTCTTCCACCCCTCAAGGCTCTATTCTGGTCCGGGAGAGGAGAAGATCCTTTCAGATATCCTGGGCGATAAGGAGACCCTTGGCGCTACTTTGGCCCCCGAGTTGCCCGGTGGTGAGAGCCAGTCCTCAGTCCGTGGAGCTTGGAATGGCGCGGAACTCAAGCCTCTGGCAGATGCCTTTGCCGAGCGGGTGCGGGACAGTGCCGAGGCCCTGTGAGACCCGGCTTTCTGACTGAGAATTGCCTTGATGCGGAGGAGGTCCCCGCGTATTTCTCCCGCCCCGAGGACTAAACAAGGGGCATTAGCTCAGTTGGTAGAGCGCTTCAATGGCATTGAAGAGGTCAACGGTTCGACTCCGTTATGCTCCAGTCTTCGCCCGTTCGGGAGGAGGGGACGGGAAAGCAGCGAAAGGATCGATTTCGGCCGGCCGGGCTTACCCGCTCAACGGAAATCAGGGAAATCGCAACCTTGTCTTTTCTTTCTCGCCCAGTTTTTTGACACCACTCCTCAGATAATCACCCATGCCTGTTGAAGGACAAGATCTTGCCGTGGCCTGCGCCAGGGCTGCCGAGGAGATTCTCGCGGAAGATATCAAGATCCTCGATCTGCAGGGAATTTCCTCCCTGACAGATTTCATGGTGATTTGCTCCGGTAATTCCATGCCACACCTCAAGGCAATCCTGCGGGAGGTGGAAGCGAAGGTGCATGGGTTTACGGAAGCCAAGCCCCTCTACACCGAAGGGAGGGCTGACAGTCGCTGGGTGGTTCTCGATTATGTCGATGTCATGGTTCACATCATGCATGGAGAAATGCGGAAGCTTTACGCTCTGGAAGATCTCTGGGGAGATGCGAGCATGATTCAGTGGGAATCCTGAGGTCCGTCCGTCAGGTCGGAAATATGCCCTTCCCGGGATTTGAATTTGAAATCTTTGAGGGGGAGCGGGATGGTGCGTCCCGTGCGCATTGAACTGCTGACCACCGGAACAGAGCTTCTTCTCGGGACCACTCAGAATACCCATGGGGCCTGGATCGGGCAGCGCCTCCTGCGAATGGGTCTGCGGATCTCCCGGCAGGTCACCGTGCCGGATGGACAGGCTGTAGGCGATGCCATGGGGGCAGGTCTAGCAGAGGGGGATGCTCTCATTGTGACGGGTGGGCTTGGCCCAACGAGTGACGATCTTACCCGGGAAAGCCTGGCGGAAGTGCTCGGACTTGAAATGATTGAGGATGAGGCAGCCATGCGGACGATCGAGGAGTTCTTTGCGAGTCGCCAGAGAGAGATGGCTCCGGCCAACCGCAAGCAGGCCCGGGCCCCGGTGGGGGCGGACATACTCGCAAATCCGAATGGAACGGCCCCGGGGCTTTATCTTCCTCCGAGGTTGAGTGGTTCATTTAACTGTGCGGTGTTTCTTCTCCCCGGTCCCCCACGTGAGCTCTATCCGATGTTCGAGGCGGAGGTTGTGCCTCGGCTGCGGGCTCTCAGTGGAATTGAAGATGTGCCTGATTTCCTTGAGCTGAAGTTCGCGGGGGTTGGAGAGAGTGATTTTCACCAGGGAGTTGATGAGCAGCTGGAAGTCATCGACGGGTTGGAGCATGGCTATTGTGCCAGGCCCGGAGAAGTCGACCTGCGGTTGATGGGTTCTCCGTGTGCCGTACTGGAGGCCCGCAGGCTCGTGGAGAAATCGTTCGGGCAGGAACTAGTGAGTGATGATGGCTCAGTTCTTGAGGAAGTGGTGGTGCGTAAACTTATGGATCAGGGGAAGACTCTGGCGATTGCAGAGAGTTGCACGGGGGGGCTTATAGCCTCCCGGATTACTGATGTCCCGGGCTCCTCGGAAGTGTTTCATTATGGATTTGTAACCTACGCCAATCAGGCCAAGCGGGATCTTATCGGGGTAATTGGTGAAGATATCTCGGAGCACGGGGCGGTTAGCGAACCGGTGGTGTGCCAGATGGCTGAGGGTGCCCTTCAGAGAGGAGATGCGGACCTTGCAGTTGCAGTGACCGGGATTGCGGGGCCTGCAGGAGGGAATAAGGAGAAGCCGGTGGGTACGGTTTTTCTCGGCATTGCAGAACGTGGCAGGGAGACCAGAGCGCTGAAGCAGTTTCATCCCTGGGGGCGTGATGTCTTCAAACGTCAGGTCAGCCAGTCTGCCTTGAACCTGGTCCGCTTGGCACTGGGAGGATAGCCCTGTTACCTGCGATATCTGCGAACTTCGAATTCCGGATAACTTTCGACCAGTTCGTAGCCGCGGAACTGATCCTCGAATTCCGGAAAGAAGGTGTCGCCCTGGTGGCTGCCGTAGACCCACGAGACCAGGATTTCATCGAGGATCGGAAGAAAAAGAGAGTAGATTTCCGCTCCCCCCATGATGAACACGTTCGGCTCCTCAAGCTGAAGGGAGGCGAGTTCATCGGGATCGTGGATAACCTCCACCCCCTCTGTTGACCATGAGTGGTCACGAGTGAGAACAATATTCTGCCGGGCGGGAAGGGGCTTGCCGATCGAATCGAAGGTCTTGCGGCCCATTACTACCGGATGACCACTGGTAGCACGTTTGAAAAACCTGAGATCCTCCGGCAAGTGCCAGGGCAGCCGGTTATCGCGACCGATGACCCGCTCCGGGGTCATGGCGACGATGGCGGTGAGAGTCATACTGAGACCTCCGCCTTGATATGAGGATGAGGATCGTAGTTCTCGAGGGTGAAGTCCTCAAAGGAGAAGTCGTCGATCCCGCGCACCTCCGGATTGATTCGCATTCTCGGAAGGGGGCGTGGTTCCCGGGTCAGCTGCAATTCTGCCTGCTCGATGTGATTGGAGTAGAGGTGCAGGTCCCCGAAGGAGTGGATGAAGTCACGCGGTTCGTAGTCGAGCACCTGTGCGATCATCATCGTAAACAGGGAGTAGCTTGCGATATTGAAAGGGACTCCAAGAAAGAGATCCGCGCTGCGCTGGTAGAGCTGGCATGAGAGCCCGGGACGTCCGTCCCGGGCGGCGTGGACGTAGAACTGAAAGAGCAGATGACAGGGCGGAAGGGCCATCTGGTCGACCTTGCCGACATTCCATGCAGAGACGATGTGGCGGCGGGAGTGGGGCTTGTTACCCAGATCGTCAATGAGGCGTGCGATCTGGTCGATGCCTTTCCCCTCACCGGTTTCCCAAGCCCTCCATTGCTGTCCGTAGACCGGCCCAAGATCACCGTTTTCGTCAGCCCATTCGTCCCATATCCGTACCTTGTTCTCCTGCAGGTATCGAATATTGGTATCCCCCATCAGAAACCAGAGCAGTTCATGGATGATGGATCGGAGATGAAGTTTCTTGGTGGTAAGGCAGGGAAATCCCTCGCGCAGGTCATAGCGGACTTGTCTCCCGAAAACCGAGCGGGTTCCGGTGCCAGTGCGGTCAGCGCGCTCTTCGCCGTTTTCTAGAACATCGCGGAGCAGATCCAAGTATTGCCGCACGCTGTTCTTTAACCATGAATGGGACGAAAGACGCTAAAAAAATCAGGATGGGAATAACTTTGGGAACCACCCCATGGGGGCAACCCTTGATCGGCTGAGGCTAATGGTCATCGCCGCGAGGTTTTCTTCGGAGCTCCTTTTTCTGCCCGTGTTGCCTCTTCAGGCCTACTTCACGCTGTCTCTGCCTCCGGGAACGACGGCGTTTCTGTCGACGGATTTTCTCAATGCGTTGCTGGCGCTCGGATTTGCGGCCCTGGGCAATCTCCTCGAGGCGTTCGCAAAGCTCCCGGCGGGCGATGAAGCGGTTCATCTCGCGTGAGCGCTGGGCCTGGCACTTGATTTCGATTCCGCTGGGCTGATGCTGGAGATAGACGCAGGAGCTTGTCTTGTTGATTTTCTGGCCCCCGTGCCCGGTTCCCCTGATGAAACGCTCGATTAGATCGTCCTCCAGAATGCCGAGATCCACCATGCGCCGTTTCAGGGCCGCACGCTTGTCCTGTCCGATCATGAAGCAGCCGGTGCAGGAATCGTGGTTCGTTCCGTAGCGTGGCAGTGCAAAATATAGTCGGAGACGGATTTCCTTATCTCGCCCGCAACGTCGGCACGTTGCGTTGCAAATGGGGGAACAAACCAGGGGTAGGATCCGATCACGTCGGAAGTTACCGCGATCTCCCCGTCACAGTTTCCGGTACCACATCCTATGCCAATGGTGGGAATTCCGGTATGACAGCGCACCTCTTTAGCAACAGTGGGAACGACGCTTTCAAGGACGACCGCGAAGCAACCAGCTGTCTCAAGGGCGACCGCGCCTTGGAGAAGGCATGAGGCTTCTGCGCTGGACTTTCCCTTGGTTCTGTATCCGCCCTCTTCCCTGACCTGTTGCGGGAGCATTCCCAGATGGCCAAGGACGGGGATACCCTCCCTTATTATAGCAGCGACGTTTTCAGCCTGTTCCGTTCCTCCCTCCAGTTTGACCGCTTCCGCACCAGCCTTGACCAGGGTATGGGCGTTCTGGACCGCCTCGGTTTCATTATCGTAAGAGTTGATGGGAAGATCGGCCACGAGAAGGGCTTTGCGGCAACCACGGGCTGCGGCGGACACATGATGGATCATGTGCTCCATGGTTACATGGGTGGTATCGGGAAATCCAAGCACCACCATGCCAAGAGAGTCTCCGACAAGAATGAGGTCCGTGCCAGCTTCGTCAAGAAGGCGAGCGGTGGGGTAGTCCCAGGCAGTGAGCGCAGCAATTGGTGGCCCTTCCTCCTTTCGTGCCCGGATCGCGGAACACTTGTCGCTGACATTCACATACACGTGATAACAGCTCTTCGAGTGGATGCGAGTCCGGGAGGGCAAAAAGATATCCGGATTCTGGTATTCTTCGTATCAGCCATCGGGCTTTCCCCTCAGAACAGCAGAAACAGATGAGCAGGGGTAGATCACCCCGGCTACCACATGGCTTGAACGAGAACCGGTTCAGCTTCCCCGGAGTCAAGGTGACTGAGATGCTCGCTGATGGTGACGGTATCTCCCGGCAGGGTCAGAAGGGGACGGATATCGGCAAGAGGTTGCAGGACGAATCGCCGATCGACCATTCGCGGATGGGGAATGACGAGAATGCCGGCATCGATGACGTATTCACCGTAGTAGAGGATATCGATATCGATGATGCGGGGGGCATTGGGGGGACTGCCCGGCTGACGTCCGAGGTGGAGCTCGAAACCCTGCGTATTCTCGAGGAGTTCGGCAGGTGTTCCGATGTAGTCGATCTCGATCACGGTGTTGAAGAAATCCGGGGAGTCTTCCGGGCAGTTCACCGGTTCGCTCTGGTAGATGGGAGCCTGCTCGAAATGGGTTCCCTCGGGGGAAAGGTTCCGGATAAGTTCGCGGGCCGCACGCAGGTTGACAATACGGTCGCCGAGGTTCGACCCCAGCGCTATTCCTACCCGAGCTGCCATTTCAAGATGCTACTGCTGCAGTTTTCATGCCGGGTTTGGCCAGACGTGGTAAAACAGGATTCTACGGTGAACTGGAGCTCCCTACCTGAGGCCCAGGACGTCCTGCATGTCGTAAAGGCCGGGCTCCCTGTCCCGGAGCCAGAGGGCGGCCCGCAGGGCGCCTGAAGCAAAGGTCATCCGGCTTGAAGCCTTGTGAGTCAGCTCCACCCGTTCTCCGTCTGCAGCAAACATTACGGTGTGATCGCCCACGACATCCCCGCCTCGCAGGGAGTGCATGCCGATTTGCTGGGTTGGACGTTCGCCAGTGATCCCGACGCGTCCATGGACGACATCATCCTGATAGGAGGTCCCGGTTTCCTCGTTGAGAATCTCAAGGAGGCGGCGGGCAGTTCCCGAGGGAGCATCAATCTTATGGCGATGATGCATTTCGGTAACCTCAATGTCGAAGCGTTCGTTATCAAGGACCTGAGCCGCATGCCGGGTGAGCCAGAAGAGGGTATTGACTCCAATGGAGAAGTTGGGAGCGAGGACAATGGGAATTTTTTCCGATGCTTTGCCGATGGCTGCTCGCTCGCTCTCGTTATGCCCGGTTGTGCCGATGACAAGGGCTGTGTTGGTAGCGGTGGCGTCTTCGAGCAACTGGGAGGTGAAGGAGTGGATGGTAAAATCAATTACGGCTCCCGCTCCCTCCAGGAGGGGAGTCAGTTCCTCGCCCGTGTCATGCGTTCCATGAATGGTGGCATCCGGGTGGGCCTCCACGGCTTCAGCTACGGAGAGGCCCATGCGCCCTGAGCGTCCGGTGATAACGATGTTCATGATGATGGCGGGGAACCGGCTACAGGAGATCGAAATCGCTGAGCACTGCTTTCAGGGTTTCAGTTTTATCCTCGGTGAGACCGACAAGAGGAAGGCGGAACTCGGAAGTGCACCGGCCGCAGAGGGCAAGGGCGCTCTTGATGGGGATTGGATTGGTGTCAAGAGTCATGAGCACACTGAGGAGCGGATAGTAGTGTTTCTGAATCTCAAGGGCCTCATCGAAGGACCCCTCGAGAGCGGCTTTGATCTGGCGGGAGATCACCCCGGGGATCAGGTTGGCGGCTACGGAAACAACCCCGGCAGCTCCCACCGACATGAAGGGTACGGTGAGGGGGTCATCCCCGGAAAGAACCGTAAAGTCTGCCGGGACCGCCTGGACGAGCTTGTTGACCCGGTCAGATGAACCTCCTGCTTCCTTGATGCTGACTACGGTTTCACAATCGCTGGCCAGGCGCGCCACTGTTTCCACGTCGATCTGGATGACGCTGCGTCCGGGAACCGAGTAGAGCATGAGGGGAAGGGATGAAGCTTCCGCTATCGCCTTGAAGTGCTGATAGAGCCCTTCCTGGGAGGGCTTGTTGTAATAGGGACAGACCTGGAGCGAGCCATCTACCCCGGCCTTCTCGGCTTCCCTGGTAAGATAAATGGCTTCGCTGGTGGAATTGGCGCCTGTCCCGGCCACTACCTTGAGGCGTCCTGCGGAAAACTGCACCGCGTGTCTGATGATCTCGATATGTTCGCTGGCATCGACGGTGGGAGATTCGCCGGTGGTACCAACCGGAACAATTCCATCAATACCCTCCTCTGCCTGATGATTGATCAGGGCCTCGAACGCCTCGTAATCCACCTGTCCTTCACGAAAAGGGGTTACCAGAGCGGTATAACTGCCTGTGAACATGGGAGGAGAGTAGTGGGGAGCGATGCGGTCACTAGCAAGGGCAAAAACACGTTGTGGTCACAGCGTGATCTCGCCTTCGAAGACAAACTCGGCTGGTCCCGTGAGGGTGACCTCCCGGAAGCCTGATTCGGCGTTCCCCTTAAATCCGACCTTCAGGGTTTCCCCACCCCGGACGTCCACTTTGACCGGGGAGGGAACTCCATTGAGGAGGTGATACACAATGGCGCAGGCCACCATCCCCGTCCCGCAGGCGAGGGTTTCCCCTTCTACGCCCCGCTCGTAGGTTCGGATCGCGATATGTCCGGGTGCTGTCTCCTTTACAAAGTTGGCATTTGTTCCCTGGGGGAAATGGTCGTGGTAGCGGATGGCGGCCCCGATCCTCTTCACATCGCAATTGACGAGGTCATCAACAAAGGCGAGGGCGTGGGGGACTCCGGTATTGAGAGCGTGAACGGGGTTTTCCAGCCCTTCGATCGCTATCCCGCAATCCAGTTCGAGGGCAAACGGGTCTGACATGGTGACCTCCACGTCCTCGCCTACAAGTCGGGAGGTAAGTTCGCCAGCGATGGTTTCGAAGCTGAGCTCTTCCTGGTTGCCGGCAAGTAATCGAGCGGTGTAGCGCCCGAAACAGCGAGCTCCGTTGCCACACATTTCAGCTTCACCCCCGTCGGAGTTATAGTAGCGGAACCTGAAATCAGCCTTACCCTCGGCAGGTTCTACGGCCAGCAGGCCATCTGCGCCCACTCCGCGGTGGCGATCGCAGATTCTCGCGATCTGCTCACTGCTGAGCTGGATAGACAGGTCACGATTGTCGATCATGACGAAGTCGTTTCCAGCTCCGTTCATCTTGGTGAAGGGAAGACGCATGGCGTGCCGGATTTGAGATGAAGGCGATACTTTCGTTGTGCGTAAAGGTCAAGTTTGGGACTGGCCCTTGGCTGCCTTGATAAGGGGTCGGGTGAAAGCGCCTACCTTGTCCGCGACATCCGGGTTTCCGGCATTGAGTTCGACCTGTTTGACGATGGCGGAGCCCACCACGATACCGTCCGAGACGGAGGCTACGAGAGCGGCTTGTTCCGGGGTGGAAATTCCGAATCCCACACAGACAGGAACATCAGTATGCTCTTTGATAAGCGCCACGTGCTCTCCAATCTGGGCGGAAGGACCGCCGTGGGCGCCGGTGACCCCGGTACGGGAGAGCGCGTAAATGAACCCCCCGGCATTATTTGCAAGAAGGGCAATTCGTCCGGGAGGAGTAGTGGGGGCGATGAGGCGGATCTGCTTGAGACCTGCATCACTGGCCATCTCGCAATTCAGGGCCGCCTCATCGGGGGGAAGATCAAGGAGGAGAATACCGTCGGCACCAGCCTCGGCGGCATCGCGATGGTATGAATCATAGCCGTAGGCATAGACAGGGTTGAGATAGGTAAAGAGGACGATCGGCACCTGGTGAGAACTCCGGAAGCGCCGGATAAGCTCAAACACCTGTGCGGTATCACTTCCAGCTGAGAGGGCCCGGGCAGCAGCGGCCTGGTTCACGATGCCGTCGGCCAGGGGGTCGGAAAAGGGAACTCCCAGTTCGATGATATCCGCTCCGGCCTCTGCAAGAGCGACCAGGATTTCAAGGGAGCGCTCCAGGTCGGGATCGCCAGCGCTCACATAAGCGACGAAGGCTTTTTCGCCCTGATTCCTGAGATTCTCGAAGGTGGCGTCGATGCGGTTGCTCATGCCGACCGAGAAATAGGCGAGAGAGGGTCCGGAGGAAAGGACGATTGACGAACGAGGTGAGATCTTAGTGGCTCATTCCAGCGGCCATGAGCGTGGCCTACCCGGTGGATGGAGGTGAGGTTCTGGTGGTTAATGAATGAGAAACCGTGATCCTTGAGGCGAGTTTTGACTGGTTTTTGGGTGGGAAGAGGCTACCTAACACGTGACATGAAATGCCTTAGTCTGCTGGTTGCCATCCTAGCCTTTCTTCTGGGTGCCTGTGAACGCCATAACTGGGAAGATGTGGACGAGGATGGAGATGGCACCATTGACCAGAATGAAAAGGGGACCAAGCGCCTCTACAAGGAGCACGAGAAGCACAAGGGCGGGGACAAGGACGGAGAGAAGCACTAGGCAGAAGTCTTCTTCCTCGTGTAGGAAAGAAAGCACTCGCCGTTATCGAGGGGCTCGAAGTGAGTCAGCTCGAATTCGAGGGAAGCTGGCAGATAATCCCCCAGAGGGCCGGTGATCGTCGGGGACTCTGCTCCTCCGAAAATGGTGTGCCCTGCCCAGGTAAGATGAATTTCATCCAGGGCATCCAGCTCCACGAGAGCGCGGACCAGAGTTCCTCCGCCCTCGCAGAGCAGGGTTTCAACTTGGTGGTCGGCTGCAAGAAGTTCGAGAAATTCTGTAAGGGAGCATCGGTGCACGGCTGCTCCAACGGCCTCGTAGGAAGACGAGTCATAATTGTCAGGGGCGCTGGTGGCGAGGAGATGGATGGCTCCGCCTGAGGTGTGGAAGACCCGGTGCCCGAGGTCGAAATCTCCCATGCGCGAGGCGATGCACCGTAGTGGTTGGTGGCTTGGCTTGAGCTCGGGGGGGATGGTCATGGACATGTTATCCGCTTCGAGGGTTCCCCGTCCGACCAGAAGAGCATCCGCCCGTTTGCGGATCTCCAGAAGGCGCTGGTGATCCTGCGCCGAGGTGAATTGCGAGGGATCCCGGTTGACGGTGGAAATCTTGCCATCGGCCGTGATGGCAAAGTTGATCAGGACGGTCGGACGTGTCATGCCGCTTTTTCTTTGGGGAGAATGCCGCAGATCGGATCAGGGTGAGAGAGGAAATTCAGGGAAAATGCGGTTTGAGACGAGACAAACTGAGGGTAGACTCGGCCTCGTAAAGCTATGAGTGAATCAGAATCCACTTCTCCCAAAATCACCTGTTACCTGAAAACCTACTGTGGGTGGAGCGAGGGAGTTCGCGCCATCATGCGGAAGTATGAACTGGATTACGAGGAGAAGGACATCATTGCCAACCCAGCTTTTCGTTGGGAAATGGAACAGAAGAGTGGGCAGCCGCTTTCTCCCTGCGTGGAAATCAATGGTAACATGTTGCCTGACGTGAGCGGAGAGGAAGTAGAGGCCTGGATGGTTGAGAAGGGACTGGTTGCGGTTAGTGAAGCGGAACCGGATGCCCCGATTGATTCATCGTGCTCTCCCGAGCAGCATGAGGCTCAGGCGCGGGCTGAAGCTGAAGGGCAGGAAGGGGCTTCCGGGAAGATTGTCTTCCTGGACTAGGTTTCGCCTGCGGCTATCCGCGTCGCTTCCGGACGGCCTGGGCAAAGGCCTCCAGTACCTCCTCGGTGGTCTGCCACGAGATACACGCATCCGTCACGGACTGGCCGTAGACCAGCGTCGCGGGGTCGTTTCCGAGTTTCTGGTTTCCCTCCACGAGGTTGGATTCAACCATGACGGCCGCCAGAGCCCGGCATCCTCCGGAGATTTGCTTACATAGATCGCGAGCGACCTCGGGCTGCCTTCGGTAATCCTTGCGGGAATTTCCATGAGAGCAATCGACCATGAGAAAGGGAGCGAGCCCGGCTTCCTCCAGTTGCGACTCCACCTGGGAGATGCTTGCAGGGTCGTAATTAGGGCCTTCTGTCCCACCTCTCAGGATCATGTGGCAGGCTTTGTTGCCGGCGGTGGTCACGATGGCGGAAACGCCCTGCTTGGTGACGGAGAGGAAATGGTGCGATTCGCGGGCTGCTCCAATGGCATCGAGAGCGATCTGGTTCGAGCCCCCGGTTCCATTCTTGAACCCCACCGGCATGGAAAGTCCCGAGGCGAGCTCACGATGGATCTGTGATTCGGTAGTACGGGCGCCAATGGCTCCCCAGGCGATCAGGTCTGCGATATACTGGGGCGAGATTGTATCGAGAAATTCCGTTCCGGCCGGAACACCCAGGGAGGCCAGTTCAAGAAGGAGTTCGCGGGCAATGCGCAAGCCGCGGTTGATATCAAAGGAGTTGTCGAGGTGAGGATCGTTGATAAGGCCTTTCCATCCCACGGTGGTCCGAGGTTTTTCAAAGTAGACCCGCATGACGATCTGCAGATCTTCCGAGAAGCGGTCAATGAGTGGTTTCAGCCTGGATCCATATTCCAGAGCTGCGGAGGGATCGTGAATGGAACAGGGTCCGATTACGACCAGAAGGCGATCATCCCTGCCTCCGAGGATTGCTTCCGCCTGTGTGCGGGCATCGTGAACGAGATTGGCGGCCTCGCTGGTGATGGGGAGGTAGTAAGAGAGGACCGCCGGGGAGATCAGCGGGTCAATTCCCCCAATGCGGAGATCGTCTGTTGCGTGGGTCGGCACGGGGGGGAAGGTGGTGGTACTGGTGTTGGGATGCAAGGGCATTTACATTCCGCTTGAAGTGAAGGGGGAGGAGACTGGAGTGGGATTTAAGTTTGGGAATCGGGCATTTGGATCTACCTTTCCACCATGAGTCAGCATGTGCAACCAGGGAAAGCGTCCCAGGACCGGGATTTTACCGGGGGCATGATTCCTCCAACTTCTTCCTCCTATGTCGGGTCGACTGGAGAGAGTGACCTGGATGGCCGGATCAGGGAACTCGTAGAGAGCGTGTCCGAGGTGCCGAATTATTTTCTCCTGGAGGAGATGATGATTACGGCCGTGCGAATTGCGCGTGGCGGAGCAGTGACGGAAGGTGACTTCAAGCTCATGAACCGTGCCCTCAAGGAGATGCGGGAGGCCAACGAGGTATTCCATCCTTATCGTAATCATCGCAAGGTCACCGTTTTTGGATCGGCCCGGACGCGACCGGACGAACCGGCCTACGAGACTGCGGTGGAGTTCTCACGCCGGATGTGGGAGGAGGGGTTCATGACGATTACCGGGGCTGGTCCCGGTATCATGGCGGCAGGCAATGAGGGTGCGGGTCGGGAGAATAGCTTCGGCCTTGATATTGCCCTGCCCTTCGAGGCCTCTGCCAATGAGTTTATTTCCGGGGATCCCAAGTTGATCAGCTTCAACTACTTCTTCACCCGCAAGCTGTCCTTCGTGAAGGAGGCGGATGCTGCGGTAGGCCTTCCGGGCGGGTTTGGCACCATGGACGAGATCTTTGAGGCCCTCACCCTGATTCAGACCGGGAAGGCCTCCATCTATCCGATTGTCCTCCTTGATGCGAAGGGGGGGACCTATTGGAAATTCTGGAAGCAGTTTGTCGACGAGCACCTGGCCCGGCTGGGTATGATTTCTGAGAGCGACTTCCACCTTTTCCGGGTCACCGATGACGTTGAGGAAGCAGTGGAAGAGATACTCAGGTTTTATCGAGTCTTCCATTCCTACCGGTATGTCGGTGACAAGATTGTGCTGCGCCTGAATGCTCCGCTTACCGACAATGCCCTGGCTGCGGTTGAGGAAGAGTTCTCGGATATTCTCAAGTCTGGCAGAATGATTCAGGGGGAAGCTCTGGAAGAAGAGGCTGACGAAAAGGAACTCTCGGGATTGGTCCGATTGGTGTTCCGTCATCGCCGGAGGGATTTTGGTCGCCTTCGGCAACTAATTGATGCGGTTAATGCCGCGGAGGTGATAGAGCAGAAGTGAGGGGATCGTGATGGCAGCGGGGGAACGTGCTGATTTTCTTCTAGTCGCGCAGGGTCTTTGTGATTCGCGCGAACAGGCCAAGCGCCTCATCATGGCGGGGGAGGTCATGTGTGGAACGGAAAGGGTCGCGAAGCCCTCGACCGCGCTTCCTTCGGATGCCGTGCTCACTGTTCTGCAACGGCCCCGTTATGTCGGGCGGGGAGGGCTCAAGATGGAAGGAGCGTTGAAAAGTTTCGGAATCGTTCCTGCTGGATGGGTCTGCCTGGACATTGGGGCTTCGACCGGGGGCTTCACGGATTGCCTCCTGCAACATGGTGCGGAGCGGGTACACGCGGTGGATGTCGGAACGAATCAGCTGGCATGGAAATTGAGAAAGGATCCAAGGGTGGTGGTAAAGGAGAAGTTTAATGCTCGGCATCTGGTGGAATCAGACCTCGGGGAACAGGTTGACCTGGTGGTAATGGACCTTTCCTTTATTTCCCTGACAAAGGTTCTTCCAGCAGCAGTCAAGTTAGTGAAGGAGGAAGGGAATCTGGTCTGCCTCATCAAGCCGCAGTTCGAGCTCTCAAGGGAAGAGGTGGGCAGGGGAGGAATCGTGCGGGATCCTTCATTGCATCAAAAAGCGGTCAAAAAAATTCACGATTTTGTCCTCGAGGAATTGGAGTGGAAGTGGGTGGACGTCATCGAGTCACCGATAACCGGCACGGATGGGAACGTCGAATTCCTCGCTCGGTTGCGACAGGAAGACTCCCGGGCAGGACTGGAAAATGGCTGAACCGGTGAAGTGAGAGAGCTTCGCTTATTCAAGGCGACTCCTGGCGGCCCATAGTCCCATGGCAGGGTTCCCGATAAAGTAGAACCGTTCACCATCTGCGGTGGTATGCCATCCATCGCTGCGGCCCTCTGGCTCATACCGGGCCATCATTTCTGCGATATCAGCGTATTGGTAACCGACATCTTCTATCTGCTGGCGGGAGAGGTGACCGGGGCAGTAAGTCACCGTAAAGCGGCCTTCGGGAGACCCGTGAATAAGGTGGGCAGCAGCGCCGAGATTGCCACCCAGGTCCTCGTTTTCCTCCACGAAGCGAATGACCTCGGAGCTTGTACGGTAACCGTATTTCCGGATCATCCGGTCAATCTCCGGGTCCTCACCAAAGGTGCGAACCCCGGGGGCGAGGATAATGAGCTCGCCTCCGTCGGCGATGGCCATGCGGGTGCGGTAGATTCCCTTGTTGCCGATCCAGGTGCTGTGGAATTCATCGGGATCCATCATGACAACAACCTTGTCGAGTTCCTCATCGAGATGATTGAAGTTGACCTTCACCGCGAGTTCAGCAGCACATTCGAAGGCTTCCCGGTCGCCAACGAAGAGACCGCGGGTGACAAGCTTTCCATTGTCGTCTGCCCCGATGACGGTCTGGGCGTAGAGGATGGGAAGATGTTCGCAGAAGGTGTCCTCGGCGTAATTAAGGATTTTTCGCAGGCAGGTGTTGATTCGCCCCATCATGCGTTCTGTTCCATAGACCGATCCAATATAGTGGCTTTCGTTGATTCCTGCTTCCCCGCCCGTCCCGACGAAGAGGTTCTTGTTTCCGTTTGCAACCCCGATGACTTCGTGGGGCACGGCCTGGCCGATGGAAAGGATGAGGTCGTGGCCTCCTTTCCAGACAAGGTTATTCAGCTGGGCTGGCCACGGACGTTTCCAGACTCCCTCGGTGGCCTCGGAAACGAATTCAGCGGGAACCTCCCCGATGGTGATCACATCTTCACGCCAGCGGTGGGGCCGGATAAGATCGCGTGGGATGGTCGGATACATCCGGTCGATCTGCTCGTCGCTCATCGGAAAGTGGGTTCCAAGGGCAGGAAGGACGTCAGCCAGTCGATCGCCGAAGTAGTCCGCCGCGGCACAGGCGAGCGGACCAGCCTTGCTGTAGAAACGTGAAAAGTCCGGAGGAACCAGCAGGACCCTGTTCCGGTTACCCAGTTTGGTGAGAGCGGAAGTGAGCCCCGCAGCCAGGTCCTCGTCACTGAGGATGGTGGTGGGAGACCCTTTGGAAAAAAGGAGCACGCGGTCTTTTAACTGTGGAGGTTCCCAAAATCGAGCGCTTCCCGCAGTTCAGGAGGTGACTTTGTGAAAAATTTCACAAGCTGGTCTTGAGTAGGCCGAAAGGGAGGGTATTCTCTCCGTATTGAGCGCTGGAACTGCTGATACGACGCTGTCGCATGCTGCCTATGACTCCAAGGTCGAAGGCAACATCATCTTCACGCGTCTGGATGCCGCAATCAACTGGATGCGGAAGAATTCCCTTTGGCCCATGCCGATGGGCCTCGCTTGCTGTGCGATCGAATTGATGGCTACCGGGGCAGCACGCTTCGACATTTCGCGATTTGGGGCGGAGGTCATGCGCTTCTCTCCCCGTCAGGCCGATGTGATGATCGTTTCCGGGACTGTGACTTACAAGATGGCGCTCGCAGTGCGCCGCATATGGGAACAGATGCCGGATCCCAAGTGGTGTATAGCGATGGGAGCCTGTGCCTCCAGTGGAGGAATGTATCGCAGCTATGCGGTCCTGCAGGGCATCGATAAGCTACTGCCTGTCGATGTCTATATCTCCGGGTGCCCGCCCAGACCTGAAGCCCTCCTTGAGGGGTTGATGAAGTTGCAGCGTATTATCGAAGGTGAGAAGCCGATTGAAGAGCAGATTGCCGGGATCCGGGAGGCTCAGGGATGAGTCGTGGCACTGAGAACGTTAGCGGCCAGGGAGCCGAGGCTGGTGCGGATGCGAGCAGGCTGCGCAAGGAGTTCGGGCGGACCAAGGTGCGGGAGATGCGTGAGTTCCGGGGTGAGCATACGGTGGTGGTAAAGCTTGGAGCCTTGCAGGAGGTTCTCTCGCATTGTCGTTTGGCTCTCAGGTATGACTTTCTTCTCGATATCAGCAGCGTGGACAACATGGGAGAGGACCCGCGCTTTGAGATTGTTTATGAACTTGCTACCGTTGATGACCGGAAACATCTACGGATAAAGGCCCCGGTTGCAGAGGGAGAGGAAGTAGTGTCCGTGGTAGATCTCTGGAAGACGGCCAACTGGCATGAACGGGAAGTCTATGACATGATGGGTTTGCGTTTTACGGGACACCCCAACTTGAAGCGTATTCTGATGTGGGAGGGATATCCCTACCACCCCCTGCGTAAGGAGTTCCCCCTTGCCGGGAAACCCAGTGAGATGCCCGATGTCGCCTTCAGTGGGATAGCTCCTCTGGAGGGTGGCCCCTTCGTTACGAGTCCTGGTTCAGACCGGGTCAGTGGTGAGCCCCGGGCCAAGGGTGAAAGCTGAGACGACGGCCGTCTTGGTAATCCGGCCCCGGAGGGATGCCAGGGAGCCCTACCTTTGATGAATACAGCATGGCACCTGCTGCGAGGATGAATCCAGAACCCTTCCGAGGAATCAATTTCTCGTCATGAGCTCCTTCTCCCTTCTCCCGAGGGTCAGACTGCATCGGCCCGGTCCTGATATTCTGACCGCGCTTTCCACCTTTCTTCTGGTGGTTCATCTGGCGGTAGAGATGCGCGGGGGGGTAGTCGTCCTCGAAGCTGGTGGATTCTACCAGACTGCCGGTCTGAGCCGTCCAGGAGTGCTGGAGGGAAAAGGGTGGCAGTTCATTACCTATGCCCTCCTGCACGGGTCCTGGTCGCATTTCCTACTGAACGTCGCGCTGATTTATGCGATTGGGGGCCGGGTCCTGAATATCCTGGGTGCTCGTGCTTTTCTCAGGATTTTCTTTCTGGGAGTCCTGGGAGGAGGAATCCTGCACGTTCTCCTGTTTCCTGCCTATCCGCTGGGAGACAACACCACCCCGGCGCATGTTCCTCTGGTGGGAGCTTCCGGAGGGATGATGGCCCTTCTCATGGCTTTCGTCCACCTGTCGCCTGATTCCCGGATGTGGCCCCTCATGATCTCGGGTAGAAACCTCGGGAAAGGGCTCATGCTTTCCACCCTTGCGCTGTTCCTGATCACTCCCGGGTTGGGAATTCCCGGGTTACGGTCCAGTGGTGAATGGTTGGCGGCCAATATCATGGGAGCGGAACTCTTCCTCGTAAGCCACATCTGCCATTTCGGTGGAGGCCTCGCAGGCCTGCTCTATGTACGCCGCCTGCTACGTAGTCCGGTTAGTCTGAAAGACCTGCGGCAGGACCGGAAGCGGAGGGAAGAGAAGGAGGACCTGTAACCGGGATGGTAGTCCGGGTTCAGCGCTTTGATTTCGAAGGTGCAGTTTTTGAAGGTGCAGTTTTTGAAGGTGCACTCGAACTGCTTGGAGCCTCTTTTGTCGAGGAGGGTGGACTTGGCCGAGAGGGAGCGGCAGTCCTTGATGGCCTCTCCGCCCGTTCTCTCGAAGGACGGGATGGAGGAGGTGATGAGCGTGGCTTTTGCGGGGCTGCAGGATAAGACTTGGGTGGATTGCTGCGGGAACTGGAACGGGAAGGGTAAGACCCAAGATCCGCGGAGGAACGAAAGCGGTCCCTGACGTATGGTTCCGGAACTTTCCCGGGCCGACTCCGCTCGCTACTGCTGGGTCGATTTTCCTTATAAGATGAAGGGCGCCGGTCGCTCCCATGGAGAGGTTTCCGGTAATCGCGATAGTAGGTATGGTAATGGGTCTGGTGCCCTCCCCGGCACGGATAGTGGGTGCAGTGCGAGCAGCGGGTGTGGCGGTAGCGGTAGTAGTTGTTGTGAATTCCGATGTAATAGTCGCTGAAGAACCCGTCGTGATATCCACCGTGATAGTGGTCGTGGCTGCTGCCATGATAGGTCGAGGCATAGGGGTCATAAACGCAGGCACTGAAAAGCAAGGCACAGAGTGGCGCCAGGAGCGGGGGCAGGGAACACTTCATGAACATGGGACGGTGAGAGCCCATACTCTATTCGGGGAAAGGGGGTGTTCGCAATACGGGATCGGGAGGTAGCACCATCATGCAAGGAGAGTCTGAAAAAGCCTTTGGTAAGCAGGAATCACGGTATTTCGGGGGAAATTGGGGTCATGCAACCCGTGGGGAGTGATTGCATCAAGAGGAGAATACAATGTGCTTACAAATTCTTGCGTTGGCCGGGGAAACTCCTATGGTGGCCCAGAGAACCTTGTGAGGATCCACAGACCCGTGCGCGCGAACCCACTACCACATTTTTCAGACCTGGCCTCTCCCCGGAAGAGGGCAGGCTTCACCTTGGTTGAGATCATGGCCGTGATGATGGTTATCGCCATCCTGCTTTCGGTGGCCGCGGTTGGGATCCAGAATATTGACCGGGGTCAGGCGACCACAACCGCGCTCGCTGTGACCGAGTCTCTCTTCGATGAGGCTCGTAGCGAGGCAGTGGGCAGGGGGACCCGGGCACGACTTCTCATTCACAAGGAGCTCAACGACAAGGAGCTTGAGGATCGCGAGCGCTATCTTTCCTACATGTGTGTGGCGGTAGAGAGTACGGACCAGGAGGGAGATGCCCGGGGGGGAGGATGGGAGATAATCACTCGTGGAACTAAGCTTCCCTCAGGGGTCTATTTCAGCCCCGAAGAGAGTGAGCGAGTGGCTGAAAAGGTTGGGGTCGGGAAGCCGGGCGTCATGAGTATTGACCTTCCGGGTGAAGGCACCACCGGATCCGATGCCCTGAAGGAGTGCTATTACTTCGAGTTCAACCCGGAGGGGGTGTGTGTCGACAGCGAGGATGCCGGATTGGCACCGGGAGCGGCGGTCGTGCTGATCAGTGGAACGCGGCCCCGTGATGAGGAAGAGCCCAAGATCATGAAAAACAACAAGGTGGGCTTTGTCGTCTGGCGGAACGGTCGCACCTCCATTTTCCGTAGCCCTGAACAAATCGATCTTGCGCAATGAACAGGATATTCTTCCAGCCCCGGCCAATGGGTCGTCGTGGATTCACGCTCATGGAGACCGTGATCGCGATTGGAGTGGTTGCCGTTCTCCTCACGACCTTCCTGGCGGTTTTCGGGCCAGCCCAATCCAGTATCCGGCGTGCGCTCAGTGCCCAGGAGGCCGGTCGCCTTACGACATCTTTGGAAAGAGAGTTGAGCAGCCTGCGGGAGGGTCCCGATGGAGCTTACGACAATTTCTTTCATAAGGCCTTTGAGTGGATCCGCGATTCCGGCAAGTCTGAAAAGGCTGTATTTCTCTACAATTACCGGGGCGACCCCAAGAAAATCAGAGAAGACGCGTCACTGGAACCGTTCACCTTGGACAACGGACAGTCCGGACGGGACTTCATTCTTCAGCCCGCTGTCCGCCGGAGGGGGGATGCCGATGGTGATTTCAAGGCGGACCTTGAGAAAGTTGACGGTCGCATCTACCTGGTGCGCATGACCCAGATGATTTATGACGACGCCCAGGATCCGGTGCTTATCCCCGGAACTCACGGACAAATCAAGAATATGCACAGTCATGATCCGATTGAGAACGTGACCGCCTATCCCGGGGCCATCATTGCCTACACCGCCGATTTTTATCCTCTGAAGAGCAACAGCTTCGACTACATCGAGAACCTGGATCTTCGGGACGCCAACGACGATGGTAATCCCGACTCTCTTGGTAAGCCGCTCTTTTCCCGCAACCTTGGCGTACGTCGTTAAGTCCAATCTCCTCTGTCCCGCTCCATGACTATTTCTCTTTTTCCCAGACGCTGTGCGCGCGGATTCACGCTCGCCGAACTTATGGTGGCGATGGCGATTACCGTCATTCTTCTCACGCTTCTGGTGTCCGTGACGGCAGTGGCTCTCGATGGATGGAGGATCAGTCGGAATAAGGTCCGGGCTTCCCGGCAGGCGAAGGCTACTCTTGAGCAGATGAGCCGTGATTTTGAGGCCATGGTTGTGCGAACCGGGAGTAATTTTGAGTGGCTCCACACCGAGACGGATCCGGATAATCCGGGCCCAGAGGACAACGAAAGTCCGAACGCGGCTCGCATTCTCATGTTCTCCGCGGCTACGGATCGCTATGATGGTGATGTCGAGGGGAAGAGCGACAAGGGGGGAGATGTGACGGGCCTGAGCTACAAGCTCCTTTACAAGGACCCGATTACGGATGCCTATGAGGAGAAGTTCAATGTCTTCGCTCTCTACCGGAAACTCGTCAATCCGGACGAGACCTATGAGGCCCTGCTTGAGCATGATCCTGCTAATCCAAAGGACTTGGATACCAAGTTCCAGCCTTATGAGGCCAATCTCGGGGATTCGAGTAACTTCGTCTGTGAGAACATCTTTGAGCTTACGGTGGTCTTCACGGTGGAATACACTGAACTCGTTGGAGGGAAACTGGTCACCAAGATTGAACGCATTCCTGTGATCGAGACTGGAGGTGATGATGCAGCCGAGATCTTCAGCTTCACTGGAAATGGCATCAAGGTAGATGGTGACGACGGTAAACCGTTCAACCGAGGCAGGATTTCGTCAGTAGACCTGAGTATCTCAGTACTTACCGACAGTGGCATCGCCCAGCTCCGGAGGGGGGGGCGGAACTTCACCGGGTCTGACCTGGAAAGGTTCCTTGCGAAGAATTCCTTCCAGTATTCAAAGACCATCCTGCTGCCTCAGCCCTAGGCCGGGTCAGATGAGCCGAAGGCGCATCGGCTACAAAAGGAAACACAAAGCGTCCGGAAATTCCGGGCGTTTTTTGATTTCAGGGAAAACCTGAACGCTCTGCGACTTTCCCTCTTGCGGGCGGGTAGGGTTTGCTCCCACCCTGCCGATCATCATGGGACTTAACGCTCTTACTCTTCTTGCCGCGACTGGTGCCGGGACTGAACATGATACGTTTCGACTCGTTTCCGTCCTCGTCCTTTCCATCGTTCTGATCCTGGTCCTGATCCTGGCTTTCAGGGTGCAGGCATTTGTCAGTCTGCTTCTGGCCTCTATTTTCGTGGGGATCGCCTCTGGCACCATGCCGATTACGGAGGTGGCCGATACTATCATTGCGGGCATGGGAAGTTCACTGGGCTTCATAGCCACTATCATCGGGCTTGGTGCCATTCTTGGACAGATGATTGAGCACTCGGGGGGAGCCCAGAGCCTCGCCAACGGGATGCTCAAGGCCTTCGGAGAAAAGCGGGCTAACTGGGCCATGCTCCTGACCGGCTTCGTGATTTCGATTCCCGTCTTTCTCGATGTGGGCGTGGTGATCCTTGCTCCCATCATCTACGCCCTTGCGCGGCGTAGCGGAAAATCTGTCCTCGTATTCGCCCTGCCCCTGTTGGCTGGAATGGCCGTGACCCACGCCTTTGTTCCTCCCACGCCAGGACCTACCTTCGTGGCATATGCCCTTGGGGCTCCTCTTGGCAATGTCATCATGTGGGGGGTCGTGGTAGGACTTCCGACCGCCCTGGTGACGCTGCCTCTGTGTCGCAAACTGGGTGACGCCTTTCACATTGACCCTCCATCCCCCGAAGAAGAGAAGGCTGCAAGAGACGAGGATCTCGCGGTCCCGGCATCGACCCGGCCGCTTCCCTCTCTCGGGCTAATTCTCCTCATGCTCGGTGGTCCCATTGTTCTCATTGTAGTGGGTTCCATCATTGAGGCTAACCTTGGGTCCTCACTTCCAGAGGGACTGAGCAAGGCGGAGTGGGGAGAGCAGCTTAAGCAGGCTAAGCTGGAAGCCAGCGGGTTTACGCAAGTGATCCTCTTCCTTGGCCATCCGATCGTCGCGCTCCTTTGTGGGACCTGTGTTGCAATGGTGGTGCTTGGAATGGCCAGAGGACTAAGGGGCAATGCTCTCATGGAAGTCGCCACCAAGGCTCTGGGGCCCGCTGGGATCATCATCCTCATCACCGGTGCAGGTGGCGTCTTCAAGCAGATGCTTGGCGCCACGAGCGTAGGTAAAGCCCTTGCCCTCGCCCTGGGAGGGTTCGAGATGGGCCCTCTTCTTCTGGCATGGATTCTCACTACCATCGTGCGCGTTGCACAGGGTTCAGCTACCGTAGCGATGGTCACCGGCGCGGCGCTCATCGCGCCTGTGCTGGAAGGTACTGGAATTGCGTACTCCCATGCCGAGTTGTCTCTCATCACTCTGGCCATTGCTGCTGGGGCCACAGGTTTCGGACACGTCAACGACAGCGGATTCTGGATCGTCAACCGTTACTTCGGCATGACCGAGCGGGAAACTCTTCTGACCTGGACCCCTATTCTGACCGTAATTTCCCTGGTGGGGCTGGGCATGACCTCCCTGCTGTGGTTAGTCGTGTAGAATAAGAGGAGCAGAGCGGGGTATCGGCGAAGGATCAGAAAACCCCGACCTGCGGAACAGATCGGGGCAGAACTTGGCACGAAGCCACGCTCGCGGGGGCTATCCGAACAGCTTGGTGAGCGGGGTGCCGCTGCGGGCGCCGAGCTTGAAGGGGCGCCGGCTCGGGGACATGATGGTCAGGTCATGAGGAACTCCCATCGCGAACCCGATAGTGGCGTTGAAATCCGGACCGCCGACTGGATTCTGAATGACATTGGATCCGGTCTCGTCTGTTTTTCCGTAAACTTGGCCGCCCTTGACTCCGCCCCCGGCAAGGAGGTAGGAAAAAGCCTTGGGGAAGTGGTTCCGTCCCGAGCGTTCCTGTACGATCTTGGGAGTTCGTCCAAACTCAGTGGCCACCACTACCAGGGTGCTCTCGAGGAGACCCTTGGATTCAAGGTCCTGCAGGAGGGCTGACAGGGCCTTGTCGAGAATGGGGAGTTTCTGCTCGCACTGGTCGAAATTGTCGTTGTGCCAGTCAAATCCTCCCAGTTCGACATCGATGAACCGGACGCCGCGCTCCACAAGGCGCCGGGCGAGAAGCACTCCCTTGGCAAAGCTGTGATCACCGTAGGCAGAGTGGACCTTGGTGCTCTCCTTTTTCAGGTCAAAGGCCTCGAGATCCTTGCTGTTCATGAGTTTGACCGCTTCCTCAAAAACCTGGTTGTAGGCCCGGACGTTCTTCTGGCCCTTATGGAACTGTTCGTCGAACTGTTTGTCGAGCAACTGGCGGAGAGCCAGTTGCTTGTTGAACTGGGACTCACTGACCTGGCGGAGGCGTTTAATGTTCTGGAGGCCCGTAGTGGCATCACCGACCGGGAGAGGGGCATATTGGGGTTCGAAGAATCCGGCGGCTGGGTGACCGTTACCCGATCCAACGGTTACGAAGGATGGCAGGCTCTTGTTTGCCCGCTCCTTGAGCCGGGTGACCCAGGCTCCGTTCGAAGGGTGCACGATGGATGCGCGCTGCGTATAGCTTGTACGCATGAAGTAGCGTCCCGGTCCGTGGGCTCCCTGCGTGGAGGTCATTGAACGTACGAGCGTAACCTTGTCGGCCTGCCCGGCGAGGTTGGACATGTAGTGACCGAGCCGTACGCCGTCCGCCTTGGTCTTGATGGTTTTGGTTGGTCCCCTGAATTCATCAGGAGCATCCGGTTTGGGATCAAAGGTGTCGAGGTGGGTCATGCCCCCGGACATGAAGAGATAGATGACACTCTTGGCCTTGCCTCCTCCCTTGGCCACGGCTGCGGGGTCGGCGGCAAGTGCGCCCGGGGAAAAGAGTTCAGCCGCGCTACCGGCGATGGTGACGCCGAGACAGCCCCGGGCTGCAGAGGCCATGAATGAACGGCGGTCCAGTTCGTCGAGTTTGTTCAAGTTTGACATGATGGGTAAGAGGGTTGGTGATGTCAGGCGTCGCAGAGGAAGAGGTTCTTACGGCTATTGTACGAAAAGATAACGCTTGGAGGTGAGCATGGCCCGCGCGAGGGTGAAGATGTCTTCCCGGTCCCCGGCAAGGGGAAGGAGATCCTTCTTCTCGGCGTCCGAGGGCCGGCTGGAATAAAAGGCGAGGAAGAGGTATTCGAGTCGCTGCTCCGGATTGGTGATTTCACCGAGGGCTTCAAAGACCTTTGAGCGCCGGTTCTCCGTGCTGGCCGCAACCTGCCCGTTCAGAAGGGTGAGGGCCTGCGGAATGGTGGCATCGGTGTGGGCGGCCTCGGGAGTGTTACGGTCCGATCCGCCAAACTGCCGAACCACGTGACCAGCCTTGAATGGGCTTGGGTGCTCGGAGGCCCGCATGTTGATGGAAGCCCTGGCTCCGCCACTGGAACGGCTCATGACGCCCATGCTCATGCTCATGCCGTCCTGCTTTTTCTTACCGTCCCGTCGAAGGGCCTGCTGGCGTCTCTTGAGGCGTTCCACTTCCTTGAGGTTGCCTGTAGTTTTCGCCTTGTTCATGGCGATCTGGATTTCCCGGTATTTCGCCTGGTTCTCCCGTCGTTGCTCTTCGATCTCATTTGCCTGCCTTCCAGCTTCGATGAGCTTGTCCGCGGAGAGGTTCAGAAGGGTATGGGTATCACTCTGGTAGTTTTTCCACTTGTACTCCAGGGAGGTGTTGATGTTGTCATCCGTGTTCCCGAAGGACAGCACGGTGAAGGAATCGTAGAGCTCCTCGGCCGACATGCGACGGAGTTGGGGCCCCACAAAAAAGTAGTCTACTCCGGGGGTTGCCTCGACTGGTGATACCTGACGTTGGAAGAGTCTTGTATGGTAGAGAATGCGTTCGAAGTCACGAGTGCGGTAGTTCACGCCTTTCATCACTTTCTCGATGTAGTTGAGGACCTCGGGATGGGACCCCTTCAACTTGTCATTCCAGTCGTCGACCGGATCAACAAGGCCATGACCGAAGGTGCGTCGCCAGAGACGGTTGGCAATAACCTTGGTAAAATAGGGGTTGTCGGTGGAAGTCACCCAGTCCGCAAAAACCTTGCGGCGTTCTTCCGGTTTGACCTCGCTCACCTTGGCACCGAATAGGGTGGCAGGTTCGACGACCTCCCCCGGGTCGGCGTCTTCATACTGGTAGTCGTCCGGCAGCTTGAGTTCCTGCTTGGAGGATTCTGCTATCTCGTTCCGGCTGAAGTAGCGGAGGAGATAACGCATCTCGCTATTAATCCGCCTGAACAGGCCCCTCTGGGCCTTGGCTTTTTCCGCCTTGTTCTTGCCCTTGAGCCTCTTTGTCATCTGAGGATGGGTCTTCTTGGCCTGCTCGGAGATCTTGTGGATGACTTTTCTGGCTTCCTCACTTCGATAGGCGATGCCTCCGCTGAAGGCTGCCATCTCGTAGTATTCCATCTGGGTCCACTTGTCGAAAGGGTGGTCGTGGCACTGGGCACAACCAATCTGGTGCCCAAGGAAGACCTGCACGGTGTTACTTACGTTATCCAGCAGCATGCCACGGTCCCTCAGGTAGTATCCTACTGCCGGGTTCTTTGAAGCATGCCCTTCCGCGGAGAGCATCTCCCGGACGATCTGATCCCATGGTTTATCGGATGCGAGGGAGTTGCGTAGCCAGACATGCCAACCGAGGCCATACTGTTCGTCAGTGGTCTGGAGCCGGAGGAGATCGGCGAAGTAGTTGAAGGCTGAACTGTCATAGCCTGGTGAGGAAACGAGTTGTTCAACGAGTTGGGTGCGCTTGTCCGGGGTCTTGTCATCCAGAAACCGGGAGGCCTCCATGGCAGTGGGGATTCGGCCCACGATGTTGAGATAGGCCCGCCTGACGAAGACATCCTCCGGGACAATGGGAAGCGGCTGCAGCTTGCGCGCCTTGAGGTCTTTTTCCAGTAATTGATCAATGGCTTCCGCCACCCGGAGTACCTCGCTGAGCTCAAGAGGCTTGATGCGGGGAGCGGCTGCGGCCATCAGGGAAAGAGAGCCGAGTGCAAGAATGATTCCTGTGACGCACTTCATGGGGGTGTAATACAGTTTTTGGGAGGAGGAAAACAGTGGGATTATCGGGTCTTGGTCCGAGTAACGGATCAAACCCCCCGGGAGTAACGGAGTTGCGGCTCTGGTACTTTCATCACCGGATTAACCGGTAAGGGCTATTGAGGCAGGTGCCAGGAGACCCCTTGGTTATCGTCCCGGGTTGGTCGACCCTTTCAGGGAGGCCCTCCAGGCGGCATTTCTCCGTGTCATTCTTATCCAGGAAAAGTTTCCAATTTTCCGTGACTAATGTTCTTTTGAACAATATCTTAGGCAGCTATGATTACGAAACTGAGCAGTGCTGCCTTGCGAGGACTAGAGGCGGTTGAAGTGGAGGTGGAAGTCAACTCACCCGGCACCGGTGTGCCCCGAATGATCATCGTGGGCTTGCCCGATGCGGCGGTCCGGGAGTCGGCTGAGCGCGTGAGCTCGGCGGTTGATGCGTCTGCACTTTCCAGGGGTGACGGGGCGATTACGATCAATCTGGCTCCTGCCGATCTGCGCAAGGAGGGGCCTTCCTTTGATTTACCAATAGCATTGGGGGTGGTGGCATGTGCGGAGAAGAGTCAGCTTGGGAGAGCTGCTGACTGCCAGATTCACGGAGAACTCGCGTTGGATGGCTCGGTGCGACCGGTTAAGGGAATACTTTCCGCGGCGATTGAGGCAAAGGCGCGAGGAAAAAGACGTTTACTGGTGCCGGAGCAGAATGCGCAGGAGGCCGCAATGGTGCCAGGGATTGAGGTTTTCGGAGTCAGGGGTCTGCGGCAGGCCTGGGCCTTCCTGAACGGGGATGAGGAACTGGCCCCTGTGGTGCCGGAGGTGATGCTACTTAATAAGGCAGAGGCGTGCTCTCAGGATTCGCTGGATCTGGATGAGGTGAAGGGACAGCAGAGTGTGAAACGTGCTCTGGAGGTTGCAGCCGCGGGATCCCACAACTTGCTCATGGTGGGGCCTCCGGGGACTGGTAAATCAATGCTCGCGAGACGCCTGCCAACAATCCTGCCAGACATGACTGAGGAAGAGGCGATTGAGACCACCCGGATTCATTCGATTGCGGGAACCCTTGGGCCGGGTGAGGGGCTGGTACGTGCGCGGCCCTTTCGCAGCCCGCACCATACCATCTCAAATGCGGGACTTCTGGGGGGAGGAAGCAACCCGGGTCCGGGAGAGATTTCCCTGGCAAACAACGGGGTTCTTTTCCTGGACGAATTGCCAGAGTTTCGGCGGCAAACCCTTGAAGTCCTGAGGCAACCCCTGGAGGACGGTCAAGTGACAATCTCCCGTGCGGCTGGATCGCTGACTTTTCCCAGTAAGGTGCTTCTGGTAGGGTCGCTCAACCCCTGCCCTTGCGGCTATTTTGCAGATCCAACTCGTGCATGTTCCTGCACAAGAGGGCAGGTGGAGAAATACCGTCAGAAGATTTCCGGACCTCTGCTCGATCGCATCGATCTTCATGTAGAAGTTCCGCTCGTTGATTTCAGGGAACTATCCTCAAGGACTTCTCCCGAGAACTCGGAGACCGTTCGCGAAAGGGTGAGAACATGCCGGGTCCGGCAGGCAGAACGCTTCAGGAAGGCAGCTGGAGTGCGGGTCAATGCAGACATGAGGCCCGGACAGGTGAGCCGTTTCTGTGAACTGGACCGGAAGTCTTCATGCCTGCTGGAACAGGCGATGGAGCAGCTGAGTTTTTCGGCCCGGGCCTATGATCGAATTCTGAAAGTAGCTCGCACCGTTGCGGACCTGGAGGGAGCGGATGCGGTTGAGGAGGCACACGTGATGGAGGCAATCCATTACCGGAGCCTCGATCGCAGGTTGATGGGATAGAGCTATATCCGGTTATCTCGGATGAAATGAGGCCACTGGGTGAGCAGCTGCGGAGCATCAGGATGTGACCATTCCGTCCTGAAACCCCGTATTTTCAGGGGGTGTTGCAGGCTGCCCGCCCCATCATGGGCAGGATCCGGAGGCGGTCGCCCTACGATGGTTAGGGTCCCCCGGTGTCGATGCCGATAGTGCCTTTGTCGCAAGCCATGAAGCGGAGCCTTTACTCGCCCGCTTTCATCTGCTGGGCAAGGTACTGCTCGAGGCCGACCAGTTTGATGAGGTCAAATTGAGACTCGGCCCAGTCGATGCTTTCCTCCGACTCCACCACCATGCGCTCCATCAGGTCCCTGCTCCCCGCGTCCTTCTTGTCGATGGCAAGTGCCACTGCCTCGTTGTAGGTGGCGACGCCCTGCTTTTCGAGTTCGTAGCTGTTCTCGATGTGTTCGCGCGGTGTAGCCCCTACCTTGATCTCATGATAGCGGGCAATCTCAGGAATTCCTCCGAGATAGAGGATGCGATCGATTACCTCCTCTGCATGCTTCATTTCCTCGATGGACTCGTCATAGAAATGCTTGGCCAGTCCATCCAGTCCCCAGTCCTTGCACATCTTGGAACTGATGAAATAGAGATTGATTGCGGTCAGTTCGATTGTGAGTCCCGCATTAAGCGCTTCGATTACCTGTTCGTCTCCTTGCATATGTCTTAAGTCTTACGAGTTCGACCATAGGACGATCCATCGCGACTCCAAGGGATAATTTGTATTTCCCCTTGTTGTGATTGAGACCGCGTCTCATCTGCTCCACCGGGGGAGCACTTCGAAGTAAGGCAGGGATGAAATGTGAACCGAAGAAAGCTGTGAGTTTCCCGGCACCCTCTCTACCGGTGGTCGAGCGGGAGCTTACCAGGCAGCCTGTGCTTTCCTGACCTGTTCGGCTGTGAGGCCGAATGCCTTTAATACGCCCACAGCCATCATCTTGTTGCCATCGGGGTTCATGTGTACGCCATCGGAGGTGAGCAGTTTGCCCCCCTTCTTGTCCTCACTGGCAGCGATCCGCGCCCGCATGTCGGCATTAAGATCTGCCAGCAGGCATTTCTTTTCCCGGGCGAGCTCTCTGAGGAAGTCGTTGTAGGTCGACAGTTTCTTGTTGTTGGCATTGTCCTTGTCCTCCCCGATCATGGTGGAGGTGAGGATCATGACTTTAACCCCGGCGCTCTGGCAGTGATCCACGATCCTGGTGATGTTGACCTTGTAGTCCTCGAGGGAAACCCCCCGCTTGCCATGCCAGACATCGTTGACGCCACAGCTCAGGGTCATCCAGTTGGGTTTCTTGCTGAGCACATCGCGCTCAAGGCGGGCGAGCATCTGATTTGACTTGTGGCCACTGATACCAGCTGGAATTGCGGTAGTTTTCACTCCTGCGGATTCCAGCCCGCGGATTGCAAGACGGACGTAGCCATTGGGGCGGGCTCCTGCCTGGGTGATAGAGTCGCCCAGAAAGGCAATTTTCTCGCCATCCTTCACGGCGATATCGGCCAGGGAAGACATTGGAATAGCCATGAGTGCGGAGGTTATGAGAGCGAAGCTGAAGGTTTTCCTTCTTACAGATTCTTTGCTGATTTTCATATAAAGGGATGTTGGCTGGGCTGAAAGTCCGCCAGATAGCGGGTTCTTCCGGAGGATCTGTCGGTATCGAGCGGGAGGAGTCAATGGGAATCGACCGCGAGGCCCTTACGGATTGACGCAATGGAGCAAGTTGATCAGGTATATGGGTATGAAGCAGAAATGCTCCCTAAGTCTTCTGTTGCTCGTGACGTTTTTCTTGGTGGCGCTGCGTCCCTGTCTGCTTGCAGAGGATAAGTCCCAGAACTGGTCGCAGTTCCGGGGTCCCGGAGCTCGTGGGGTGGGGACTGACAGAAGTCTCCCCGACAAGTGGTCCGCTACCGAGAATGTGGAGTGGAAACGTAGCCTGCCTGGTCGTGGGTGGTCTTGTCCGGTAGTCTGGGGCAAGCGTGTCTTTCTCACTACTGTGGTAAACGAAGGGGTCTCGGAGAAACCCAAGAAGGGACTCTATTTTGGAGGAGAGCGCCCCAAGTTCCCGGAAACGGTTCATCACTGGAAGGTCTATTGCCTGAGCCTTGAGAGTGGCAGGGTCCTCTGGGAGCGCGAGGTGCACAAGGGCAGGCCCCAGTCGGCCATCCATGTAAAGAACAGCTATGCCTCTGAGACGCCGGTGACCGACGGGGAGAGGGTCTACTGTTACTTTGGCAACCTCGGCATCTTCGTCTTTGACATGGACGGCAAGCCGCAGTGGGCGAGGAAGTTCACTCCCCGCAAGACTCGCTACAGCTGGGGAACGGCATCCTCTCCGGTTCTTCACAAGGATCGCCTCTACATCGTCAATGACAACGAAGTTGATTCCTGGTTGCTGGCGCTCGACAAGAAGACCGGAAAGGAAGCCTGGAAGGTCACACGGGAGGAAAAGAGCAACTGGTCGGTTCCCTATGTGTGGGAGAACAGGGAGCGTACAGAAATCGTGGTGCCGGGAAGTGGACGGACAGTTTCCTATGACCTCGATGGGAAGGAGCTCTGGTGGTGGCGTCGTGGGATGTCCAGTATCACGATCGCCACTCCCTATTCCTCCGACGAGCTCCTCTACATCAGTTCTGGTTATGTTGGGGACAAGAAGAAGCCAATCTATGCCATCAGGCCCGGAGCGCGGGGGGACATCTCGATCAAGCCGTTCAGAAAGAGCGACAATGAGTTCGTGGCCTGGTGCAACTGGGAGGCCGCTCCTTACAATCCCTCGACACTGCTTTACAATGGCCAGCTGTATTCGCTTCTCGATCGAGGGTGGTTACGGGCCCTGGACCCCGCGAGCGGAGAATTCATATACGAGCGCAAGCGCCTCCCGCCCGGGGCAGGGTATACCGTTTCTCCGTGGGCATATAATGGAAAAATCTTCTGTCTGAACGAGGATGGGGAAACCCGGGTCATCCAAGCCGGGAAGGAGTTCAAGTATCTTCATACCAACAAGCTTGCGGAAGATGATATGGCAATGGCATGTCCGGCCATTGCGGGTGATCGACTTCTCATCAGGACTGCGGCTCGGGTCTACTGTATCAGGGCGGAACAGTAGGGCCTTGTTCAGGAGAGCTCTCCCTCGAATCAGCCGCAGGCAACTTTACATTTTTGTGGCGCGAAGATGACGTCCGGCAGGACCGGGTTGCAAATCCACGGCAGGATGTCAGGGTTCGGCCCCCGTCTCTGATGTTTCGTTCTTACTCTGGATTGCTTCTGGTTGCATGCGCTGCGGTCCTGTCCTCCTGCGAGAGGCCGGAGAGCGGGAGCCGGCATCATGAAAGAGAGGTTCGTCCCGCAGGCTCTCCGTGGCGAGCGGCGTCATCCCTGCCGGCAAACTCAATTGAAGAGGTCTCTCTGACCCCTCGTAGTGGGACCGGGGAAGGGTCGCTCTTCCGTCGTCTCGCACCAGCTGAAAGTGGAGTGGAATTTCTCAATCCGATTGATGTCACTCATTCCTTGAAGCGGCTCTACTACTCGGGCTTTGGATGTGGAGGCGTGGCCGTTGGTGACCTCGATGGCGATGATCGACCAGATTTGTTTTTCGCGAGTGGACCAAGGGGTAACCGGGTGTACATGCAGGCGGAATCTTCCCTTGTCTTCGAGGACAGGACGAGCAAGGCGGGGATTCAGAATCGGAGTTCGTGGGGAACAGGTGTGGCTCTTGCAGACGTGGATAATGACGGGGATCTCGATGTGTATGTATGCAACTACGATTCGCCTAACGAGTTGTATATCAATAATGGAGCTGGAGTTTTTGAGGAGTGTGCAGAGAAGTTCGGTCTTGCTCTTGTGGATGCCTGCCTTCTCCCGACCTTCTGCGACTACGACCAGGATGGGGACCTTGATGTTTTCGTGTTAACCAACCGGTATTTCCGGGAAGGAGGTCGCCCCAGGGAACCACCTTTTGAGACCTCAGGAGATGGATCGGTACGGGTTAAGGAAGAATTCTCGAGATACTATGGACTGGTGGAGACGGAGCCCGGAGTCTACAACATGGATGAGCTGGGGCGCCCGGATCTTCTGCTGCGGAATGATGGCGGGGTCTTTACCGACGTCAGTGTTGAGTCGGGAATTCAGGCAGAAGGGCAGGGGTTGTCGGCAACTTGGTGGGACTATGATCAGGACGGCCTGATGGATATCTATGTGTGTAATGACTTTGCAGAACCCGATAACCTTTTCCGGAACAACGGAGATGGGACGTTCACGGACACCGCTGCTCTGGCCTTGAATTATACCCCATGGTTCTCGATGGGGGCTGATGCAGGAGATATAAACAATGATGGGCAACTGGATTTTGTCGCCCTCGATATGGCCGCCACCACTCATTACAAATCCAAGATGGCCATGGGGGAGATGGGAACGCTTCAGCATGTCATTGAACGGTTCCGCCCTCGCCAGGTGATGCGGAACTGCCTCTATCTTAATACGGGAACAGGCCGCTTGATGGAGTGTGCTGGTCTGGTGGGGGTGTCCAACTCGGACTGGTCGTGGGCCGCCAAGCTCGCAGACTTCGACAATGACGGGAAGGTGGACCTTTATATCACGAACGGAATGTCCCGCGATTTCAATAACTCCGACATCTCATTTACACCTGCGGACCAGATTGGGAAAAGTGAGTGGGATCACTACGAAAACTCCCCTACAAAACCTGAACAGAATCTTTCTTTTCGAAACCTGGGAAATCTATCGTTTGAGGAGTCTTCTGAGGGCTGGGGCCTTGATCATGTCGGGATGAGCTATGCCAGTGCCTGTGGGGACCTTGATGGGGATGGGGATCTTGACCTCGTGACCGTAAACCTGAATGAACCGGTCAGTATCTATCGGAATGACTCGCAGGAGGGAAATCGGGTTACTCTTGGCCTTCGAGGCCGTAACTCCAACAGATACGGATTGGGGGCCTTGGTGACCGTCGAAGCCGGGGGAGCCAAGCATGTGCGGCAAATGGTTCCTGTGACAGGCTATCTGTCGAGTAATGAGCCTTCCATCCATATCGGGCTCGGAGCTGCCGAGGAGATCGACAATTTACAGATTCGCTGGCCTGATGGAAAGCTGCAGGAGTTTCGAGGGCTCTCGGTAAACACGGGATATCGTATCACCGAAAGTGAGGCGGGTCTCACTCAGGAGGAGAAGGAGCTACCAGTGCCTCTGTATGCCGAAGAGAAAAAGCTTCGGGGGATCATCCACCGGGAGACCATCTTTGAGGATTTCACCCGGCAGCCTCTTCTGCCCAACAAACTCTCACAACTGGGTCCGGGAATCGCGGTGTCTGATGTGGATGGTGACGGCAGTGAAGATTTTTACCTCGCCACGCCCCGCGGGCAGTCAGGTGTGGTTTTTCTGAATGATGGAACGGGCAGGTACAGGGCGGGGAGTGCAGCCTCCTTCAAGGATGATGAGGATTTTGAGGGGCTTGGGGTTCTGTTTTTTGACGCAGACGGGGATGGAGATCAGGACCTTTATGTGGCGAGTGGGGGTTACGAGTATGATCCCGGGAGCGCTCTTGTCCGGGACCGATTGTATCTAAACCGAGGCGATGGAAGCTTCATGAGGGCTCCTTCCAACGCCTTGCCGGATTTCCGGGATAACAGCAGTTGCGCAGTGGTTGCTGATTTTGATCGGGATGGAGACCTTGATCTCTTTGTCGGCGGCAGGGTGGTCACCGGAGAATATCCGATGCCGGCCCGGAGCCGTCTGCTTCTCAATGAGTCGGTGAACGGAACGGTCCGGTTCGTGAGTGCTCCAGACAGTCTTGCGCCGGGACTGAGTGAGACTGGACTGGTGACGGGTGCCCTGTGGTCTGATGTTGATGGCGACGGATGGACGGATCTACTGGTCACGCATGAATGGGGGCCCGTAAAGCTATTCAAGAACCGAGGGGGGCGTCTGGCGGAAGAGACGAACGAGAGGGGGCTGGGTGCGCACCTGGGCTGGTGGAACAGTATTGCCGGGGGAGACCCCGATCGTGATGGAGATATCGACTACGCCGTGGGTAATGTTGGGCTGAATACGAAATACCATACGAAGGACGGAAAGCCCGTGATGCTGTATTACGGCGAATATGGCGGCGAGGGAGTAAGGCGTCTGGTAGAGGCGAAATATGAAAACCAGATCGTCGTGCCGGGTCGCGGGAAGAGTTGCTCGACCAGAGCGATGCCCCACCTGAGGGCGAAGTTTGATACCTTTCACGAGTTCGCCAGTGCTACTCTTCCCCAGATTTATACCAAGGAATGCCTGACGGCCTCGGAGAAGTTTGAAGTGAATACTCTTGAGTCAGGTATCTTCGTGAATGACGGGACAGGGTCCTTCACCTTCAAGCCCCTGCCACGGATCGCCCAGGCCTCGACAATCTTCGGCCTCGCATTCCTTGATGGGAATGGAGATGGGAAGCTGGATCTCTACGCGGTACAGAACTTTGGCAATCCGCAATTTGAGACGCCTCCTTTTCAGGGTGGCCTGAGCGTGCTGCTGGCCGGGGATGGTGAGGGTGGCTTTGCCCATATTCCTCACCAGCAGAGTGGATTGATAGTAGCCTCGGATGCGCGTGGTCTTGCGGTCACTGATTTTAACCTGGATGGTCGGCCTGATCTTCTCGTCGGGGTCAATAATGGAGAACTGCGGGCGTTCACGAATCGCAGGATCCCGAAGCACAGGATTCTTCGACTGAAAGGGCCGGCAGGAAACCCGCTGGCGGCCGGGGCCCGAGTTTTTCTCAAGGGAGAGAAGACCACTCAAGTTACGGAAGTGTACCATGGTGGAGGGTATCTCTCGCAGTCCAGCAGTCTGGTTTTCGTCGACCCTGACGTCAGGGAAATCGAGGTCGCCTGGCCTGGCCGTGGAGAAAATCGCACGAGTCTTAGATTAACCGCGTCCGAGGGGGATCTTCTCATGCTTGGACCGGGAGTGGCCCCTGACTGATAATCGGCTTGCTCGGCATCCTCTCAGGGGAATTGATCATCTGATGTAGCGGCGTGTTGATACTAGACAGGTGCTGAATGCTCAAAAGAGCTTATATAATTCCGGCGATAACATCTTGTGGGGAGATCACGGTTGGCCAAGATCGGGGAAACTCACAAACCCATGAAAACCCCGATCCTGCCTGCTTTCTTGGTATTGCTCACTTGCTCCGCGTGGGTACAGGGCCAGTCGATTGGAATCAATTTTAATAGCGACCGCGATCTTGGAGCCGAGTTGGGTCCCGACGAGTCAGCGGGCCATCCGGATGTCGCTCAAACCAACTGGAACAGCACAAACGGAGTGCCGAGTGGCGACCGGGGAAGTCTGCTCGGTGGGAATCCGGGAACTTTGATCGACAGCAATGGAGTGGTCACCGGGGTCACGGTGACCTGGGCCTCGAACGGCACCTGGAATACCAACAACGGGACCGCAAGCGGAGACAACAAGCTGATGAACGGCTACATCGATCATACGGGAGGGTTTTCGAATTTTGAAATCTCCAACATCAGTTATCCTAACTACGACGTTTATGTCTACTTCGGGAGCGATGGTAACGGTCGAACGGGGGCGATTGAGAGTGTGACCGCGGGGCAGACTTTTTCTTATACGACAAACTCACAGCAGGGAGGGGGTTTCCCCGGAACCTATGTCCTCACTGAGGATGAACTGGGAACGAATCCATCGGCGAACTACTGTGTCTTCCGTAACCAGTCCTCGCCCAGCTTCGTGGCACAGATCAATCGAGGATCCTCCAACTCGGGCTTTCACGGAGTGCAGGTTGTCGCTACTGCCCCGCCGGCAGACGTTGATAACGATGGACTTCTGGATAGCTGGGAAACGGCCAATGGGTTGGATCCTTCCGATGATGGCTCGGTCGACACCAATAATGGAGCGGCCGGGGATCCTGATAACGATGGATCGGCGAACCTGGAGGAGTTTGAACGGGGAACTGATCCGCAGGACGCTGACAGCGATGGGGATGGCCTGTCAGACGGGGTGGAAACTGCCACGGGAATCTTCGTGAGCGAGAGCGATTCCGGATCGAATCCACTTGAACCCGACAGTGACGGGGATGGCCTTAGTGATGGTGCCGAGATAAATGGTGATCCCTTCGTGACCGATCCTAATAACCCGGATACGGATTCTGATGGTTTCAGCGACTCTCTGGAGCTGGAGTTTGACGCTGACCCCACCGATGCGAACAGCCGGCCAGTGGGGGGAGATTCCAGTATCGGGATCAACTTCCTGAGCAATCGTGACCTGGCAGCTGAACTCCTGCCTGATGAGTTGGCGGGACATCCGGATGTTGCACAGGCGAACTGGAATAATACCAGTGGGGCTCCGAGTGGTAACGAATCCAGTCTGCTCGGGGGGAATGGAACAATCGTTGATAGTGAAGGGAATCCGAGTGCAGTTACGGTTACGTGGGCGTCAAACGGTACTTGGAATACCAACAATGGCAGTGGGACCGGGGACAATAAGCTGATGAACGGCTACCTTGATCATACCGGTGGTTTTGCCAACGTGGAGATCTCGAATATCACCTACGCAAACTACGATGTGTATGTCTACTTCGGGAGCGATGGGAACGGCCGGACTGGCGCAATCGAGAGTACAACGGCGGGACAGACCTTTTCCTACACAACCAGCTCCCAGCAGACAGGTGGTTTTCCTGGTGCTTATGTTCTGACTGAGGATGAGGAAGGGGGGAATCCTGCGGCAAACTACTGCGTCTTTCGGAATCAGTCCTCCGGGACCTTTTCAGCTCAAGTGAACCGGGGTTCCAGCAATTCAGGGTTCCATGGTATTCAGGTCGTTGCGACAGAACCTCCCCAGGATGCTGATAATGACGGCCTGACCGACAGCTGGGAGCAGGAGAACGGCCTGGCCTCTGATGACGATGGGTCTGTTGATCCGGACAATGGCCCAGAGGGTGATCCAGATGGAGACGGTTCGCCGAACCTCGAGGAGTTTACGCGGGGAACTGATCCACAGGAAGCCGACAGTGATGGAGATGGACTATTGGATGGGGCTGAGAGTGGAAGCGGGGTCTTTGTGGGGGAAACCGACACCGGCAGCGATCCGCTGGATCCCGACAGTGACGGGGATGGACTGGTGGATGGTGAAGAGGTGGCGACTCATCAGACCGATCCCAATGATGATGACTCTGATGATGACAGGATCGACGATGGTGACGAGCTTCAGGCGGGGACCAATCCAAACGATGCAGATTCCAAGCCGCCGCTGCCGCTGCCAATCGGGTATTGGTCTTTCGACGACCAGGGGGCCGGTGGAACGACTGCGGATTTGTCCAACGAGGGTAATGATGGAACCCTCAATGGCGGTCCCGAGGTGGTCGACGGTCCCTGTGGCCCCGGCGATTTTGCCTTCAAGTTCGACGGATTTGATGACTTCATCGGCACTGGTGCTTCGCTGCTCACCGGGTTGGGCGAGTACACCATGTCTGGATGGGTGAAGTTCGAGACTGCACAGACCGGCAACCGAATCGGCTTGTTCGGTCAGAATGATGCGGTGGAATTCGGCCTCATCAATCCATCCCAGTTGCAGCACTGGACCAGTGTGGGAGGGGCTCTTGATATCACAGTTCCGGATACGGCTCCCTGGACACATGTTCTTGTCACTGGTGATGCCACGGGGCGCACGGTCTATCTTGGTGGTGTGCAGGCGGGCACAGGCCCCTCGTCTCTCGGATCTGGATCGACTTTTCCCTTCAATATTGGTGGGGGCGGTATCTATGACGCCACAGGCAACTTCTTTTCTGGATGTATCGACGAGGTCGCAGTCTGGGACAAAGTCCTCACTGAGGATGAGATCATGCAATTGGCCACTTGCGAAATCACGCCGCTCGGGCGTCCACGTTCCCAGGTGGGGGTTGAGATAACCGAGTTTCGCCGTACGGAGACAGGGGAGATTCAGATCAGCTGGAAAAGCAGCCAGGAGCGACAGTACGACATCCTGAGTAATGCTGGTCTGGATACGCCACGAGCTGAATGGGCCGAGGTGGCAGGTGCTCAGGATATTCAGGGGGACGCCTCGGGTATCACTACTGCAGTGGTGGCGCCTCCCTTCCCGGAAACTGGATACCTGATCGTACGTGAGGAAGGGCTTCCGGCCCTTTTTGAAGATGACTTTGAGACCGACACGGGATGGACTCCGGTCGTCAATGATGCCAATGGCAATACCAACTGGGAACGGGGTGCGCCCAATGGCAGCACAGGTCCTCTCACTGGTGCCGATGGCTCCGCCAACGCGTGGTGCACCAATCTTGGGGACTTCGGGACGGATTCCGATATCTCGCTCCGGTCCCCGGTCATTGACCTGACGAGTGTAGCCGCGGCGGAATTGAGCTTCGATGCTTACCGTGATGGGGATGGGTTTGGCGATGTTGCCTCGGTCCGTTTCCTGCGTGCTTCCGATCAGGTGCAACTGGGCGAGGAGGTATCGATTGACATGACTTTGTTTGATGCCGATTGGACGTCCCAGACGATTCCCGTGGCCCTGGAGGCTGTTGGAGAGAGTATCGTCATTGAGTTTAATTTCGTCAGTGACAGCAGCCCGGATGCCTTCAGCGGGCTCTCGATCGACAATGTCGTTGTAGCTGCGCCCTGAGTCCGGTCTGGATCGGACAAAATACTGGAATGATGGGTTCCCAGGCTGTGGCGCGTCTGGTTCTCCCGTGTCCTCCCGGGGCGTGACACTCGTCTGTTGGAGCGATAAAGTGAGGGCTGGCAGAGGTCTGCATTTATGGTAGTGCTGTAGCTGGCGATGATCCAACCGAAGATATTTTCCCTGCTTGCTCTCTGGCTCCTCGTGAGCCCGATGAGTTCGGGAGATCCGGGGGATGAAGAATGGTGGTCTCGAAAGCCGCTGGTTGGACCAGAGGTCCCGGAAGACAAGGAGTGGGCCCGCAATGAAGTCGACCGCTTCATTCTGGAGAGGCTGCAAGCCAACGGCCTGAAACCCTCAGAAGAGGCTACTCCACTTGCACTCCTTCGTCGGTTGACCCATGACCTGATCGGCCTGCCGCCAGCCCCGGAGGAAACGGAAGAGTTTCTGGAAGCCTGCCGGAAAGATCCTGACAAGGCCTATGAAGCGTTGGTTGACCGGTTGCTTGCCTCTCCTCGCTACGGGGAGCGTTTCGCCCGCCACTGGCTGGACGTGGCGAAGTATGCTGACACTTGTGGCTACGACAAAGACAAGTTGCGGCCGAACGCATGGCCCTACCGGGATTATGTTATTCGCTCCTTTAATGAGGATAAGCCCTATGCCCGTTTTATCGAAGAGCAGGTGGCCGGCGATAAGCTGTATCCGGATACTCCGGATGGGATTCTGGGCCTCGGGTTTCTGGCCGCGGGGCCCTGGGACTTTATCGGGCATGCCGAGGTGCCTGAATCGAAGATCGACGGCAAGGTTGCGCGTAATCTGGACCGTGATGACATGGTCACCAACGTCTTCAATACCTTCTGTGCGGTTACCATACAGTGTGCCCGTTGTCATGCCCACAAGGGGGACCCCTTCACCCAGGAGCACTATTACAGCCTGCAGTCGGTGTTTGCGGCAGTTGACAAGGCTGATCGAAATTACGGGAGTGATCCCCGGACAGAAAAACGTCGCTCCCAGCTAACACGGGAGCTGACTTCCCTGCGTGCTGAAAAAAGTGGAATCGAGGAAGCAATAAGGAAAGAGGGAGGAGAGGAACTGAGCAGGATTGAATCCGCGATTGGAACCTTGAAGAAAAAAGCAGGCCCTTCCAGTAAACGTCCTGAGTTTGGTTACCACAGCAAGGTGGAAGCATCCCCCGACCTTGAAAAGTGGGTGCAGATCGACCTTGGTGAGCGGGTCGATATCAGGAAAATCGTTCTGCATGCCTGTCATGACAGTTTCAATAATATTGGTGCAGGATTTGGTTTCCCCGTTCGCTTCAAGCTGATCGCTTCCAACCGTCAGGATTTTTCCCGCTCCCAGGTCCTTGTGGACAAGTCCGGTAGTGATTTTCCCAACCCCGGGCTCATGCCCCTTGACTATCAAACGGAATCCTCAGCGCGGTTCCTGCGGGTCTATGCCACGAAGCTGGCGAGACGGGCAGCCAAGGACTACAATTTTGCCCTGGCAGAGGTTGAAGTACTGGACAGTACTGGTGCCAACCGTGCCCTCAATGCGGGGGTATCTTCCCTGGACTCCATTGAGGCTCCAGTGCGCTGGAGAAAATCCAACCTGACCGATGGCATCTGGGCAAGGGGAGAGGACAAGGAGGCTGTGGCCAGCCTTGCGAAGCTCGAGAAGAGGAAAGAAGACCTGCTGGCCGGACTCCATACGGTGGAACGAAAGCAGCGACTGGAGAAGATCGACGGGGAAATCACGGAGAAGAGTGCTGCCATGAAAAGGCTGCCCAGCGGCAGCATGGTTTATGCGGCCTCCACCCGGTTCAAACCACAGGGGCAGTTCAAGCCAACCAATGGCAAGCCACGCGTTATCCGGTTTCTCCACCGGGGCGAGGTGACCCAGCCTCGTGATGAAGTCGGGCCCGGAGCCCTCCCGATTTTCAAGGGAGAGTCGTGGCGATTCAACCTGCCGGAGGGTCATGGTGAGGCCGAGCGCCGGGCTGTTCTCGCGAAGTGGCTGGTCCGGAAGGATCACCCGCTCACCTGGCGGGTGATCGCCAACCGTGTCTGGCAGTGGCATTTTGGAGAAGGCCTTGTTGCCACCCCTAATGATTTTGGAGAACTCGGGCAGCTTCCCAGCCATCCCGAACTGCTCGACTGGCTGGCCCTGTATTTCCGGGACCAGGGAGGATCGTTCAAGAAAATGCATAAGCTGCTGGTGATGAGCTCCACCTATCGTCAGTCCTCGGCAGGGAACGAAAGGTTTGCGCGCCTGGACTCGGGTAACCGTCTGCTATGGCGGATGAATCGCAGAAAACTCTCCGCGGAGGAAATCCGGGATGCCGTTCTTTCGGTCAGCGGAAAGCTTAGTCTCGAGATGGGTGGGCCGGGCTACTATCTCTTTTCGCTCGAAAAGACCGCTCACTCTCCCCACTACGAGTATCATAAGTTCAACCCAGAGGATAAAAAGAGCCACCGCCGCTCGATCTATCGCTTTATCGTGCGTTCGCAACCCAACCCCTTCATGACCACCTTGGATTGCGCAGATTCCTCCCAGAGCACTCCCAAACGCAACGAGACCCTCACTGCCCTGCAGGCCCTCAGCCTGATGAACAATAAGTTCAGCGTTGCGATGGCTCGCCACTTCGCTGCCCGGCTCGAAAAGGAAGCGGGGGACCTGGCCGGACAGGTAAGGCGGGGGCACTTCCTCGTGACTGGCAGGGAGCCGGCAAGAGAAGAGACTGATTTAATGCTGTCCTACGCCCGGAACCACGGTTTGCAGAACCTCTGTCGCGCCTTGTTCAACCTTTCTGAGTTTACCTACCTTGATTGACATGACTCCCGGAGAATCCCGCAGAGATTTTCTCAAGCAGTCCAGCTTCGGTGGGCTGGCCCTTGCTTCCATGCTGGCCAGAGATCCCTTGTCCGCCGCGACCCCGTCAGCACTGCATCACCCCCCGAGAGCTAAGCGGGTCATCCAGCTATTCATGGCCGGGGCCGCGAGCCATCTCGATATGTATGACTTCAAGCCTGAGTTGGTAAAAAGACATGGGGAGAAGTCGGATTTTGGCGAGCACGTGGAAGCCTTCCAAAACGGACTCGGCCCCTGGATGAAGTCGCCCTTTGAGTTCAAGCCCTACGGAGCATCCGGAAAGCTGATGAGTGATATTGTGGCGCCGCTTGGTGAAGTGGCCGATGACATCGCTTTCGTTCATAACCTCGTGGGAAAGACAGGGGTTCATAGTCAGGCCACCTACCTGCAGGCTACCGGGTTTCAGTTGCCCGGTTTTCCCGGGGCCGGCTCATGGGTCAGCTATGGGCTGGGTTCCGAAAATGAGAATCTTCCCACCTTCGTGGTATTACCCGATCACCGGGGCTTTGCTTCCAATGGGCCAAAGAACTGGGGGTCGGCCTTCCTGCCCACTCATACCCAGGGCACCACCATCTTTCCTCAACGTGAAAACCCCATCGAGGATCTTCACCCCCATGCCGACTACGTTTCCGAGGCCAGCCACCGGGAAGGTATTGATCTCGTCAATGAACTGAACAGGCGTCACAGCAAAATCCGCCCGGGAGATCCGCGTCTGGATGCGCGCATACGCAGTTATGAATTGGCTGCCCGCCTTCAGTTGTCAGCCACGAGGGCGCGGGATATTTCGAAGGAACCGAAACACATCCTGAAGATGTACGGGCTGGATAACCCAAAGACGAAGTACCCGAAGGAGATCAACCCCGAGGAAGAAACCGAGTATTTCGGTCGCAAGTGCCTGATCGCCCGCAGGCTCATTGAAAGGGGCGTGCGCTTTGTCCAGATCTGGAGTGGTAACGATAACAGTTTTCCGCGACGCAACTGGGACAGCCATGAGGACATGACCCGGGACCATCCTTCCCTGTCCCTTGGTATGGCCCGCGGCACGGCAGGCCTGATCCAGGACCTGAAGCAGCGCGGCCTGCTAGAGGATACCATCATCCACTGGACGACCGAGTTTGGACGAATGCCGAGCACGCAGGGAGAGAAAGGTCGTGACCACAACCCGTACGTGTTTACGAACTGGTTTGCCGGGGGGGGCATCAAGGGAGGTGTTACTCACGGAGAAAGCGACCAGTGGGGTTACAAGCCGCTGGACCGGGACAATCCCACGCAGGTATACGACATTTACGCAACCATGCTGCACCTGCTTGGAATCAATCACGAGCGCCTGAACGTGCGACACAACAGCATTGATCGCAGGCTCACGGATGTCCACGGGCATGTGATCCCGGAGATCCTGGCTTGAGGGTTGCCTTTTCTCCCCGGACAGAATCCCTTCGCCAGAAAGATCCCTGCCTGGGGATCAGTCATCTGCCAGCCACTGTGAGATAATTTCCTCGAGGGCAGACCAACCGGTATAAATGAGGAATTGATCTCCGTCGGCAAGATAGTGCGACTCCACCTCCATCTTGATCTTCTTCATGGAAGTTTCTGCTCTGCGGACGTGATCAGCAGTTGCGCGTTTGTCCCGCTCCCCGGTGATGATAAGCGCCCTGCGCTCGGACCACCCTCTGGCAAAGGTGTCGGACTCAAGGGTGTGTTGCTCAATTACAGGAGACAGAAGCAGAAGTCTCTGCCATTTCCCGGGGTGGGCCCCGGCTTCCCGGAGCACGCCCGCTCCTCCGTCCGATAGACCTGCGAGAATCAGTTTGTCAGGGTCAATCTGTGGGTTGTTCACGCAGAATTCCCGGGCCTGTGCGATGGCGCCCGGGCCGCCCTCCTGACTCCAGCTTCCGGCTCCGAAGGTAGGGGCAACAATGGCTGTCCCGGTGGTATCAGCAATTCGCTTCCAGAGAGCCCAGCAGGCCTGAAGATTTCCGAGTTGGCCATGGAGAAAGACTATGGCGGGCTTTTTCTGGAGAGGACCCGGTCCTGATCCTGGTTCCTGCGGGATGTAGATAAAGAGGCCTCCTGCCCTTGGTTTAAATCCAAGCATGTCCCGGTAGGACGAACCCAGGGTAGAGGGCAGGGAGGCAAGATCAGGGTCGCCCCGGAGTCCATCGTAGATCTCCCTGATACTTCTGCGGACTACTGCGCTCCGGCTCCAGTTCAGGTTGGGGTCGATAGCCCCGAGAATATAGGAACCGAGAATAGATTGGTCGACTTCGGGAATGAGGTTGGCCAAGGAGTAGCGGGAATGCCCGGATTTATTCTCATAGGTTACCCGGGCGGAGGCTTCCGGGTTGTCGTTGTGGCCCGGTGCCTGCCGCGCGCAGAGCAGGAAGGCCCCCAGGGCGACCAGAAAGAGCAGGCCGGTGGTAATTTTCCGGCTGAGCTTGTGCCAGTGGAGGAAATTCAGAGGCAGGGGGAGAAGACAAATCAGGGCGATGGCGAAAAACCTGGATGCTGACGTGGTGGAAACCGCGAGCAGTCCAGCCGCGCCGAGCCAGAAGGGAAGAGAGAGCAGGGTCCAGGTTCCGGACAGGATACAGCCAAGAGAACTGGATTCAGCTTCCGGTTCCTTCTCCATGCACAATTATTGTGAAGGTTTGAGGGTGAGGAGGTGCATGGTAGCGGTATAAGCGTTTGCGGCACTCATACGCTTGAACTCGTGGCCGGGCCCCCAGGAATCGGTGTAGATAATCTCATCAGTTTTCTGGTTGTAGCCAAGGACGATCCTCATGTGTCCTCCGCCCTGCTGGGGGATTCCCGGTTCCGGGAAAACACCGACCTGAAGGGCCCACAGGAGGGGAGTCCCGGTATCGATGTTGTCCCTGATCTGCTTTCGGAAACGGTCGAAGGCCGTGCCCTTGGCGCGGACTTCCCGCAGGGTAGGGGCGTGGCAACTGGAGAGAAAATACTGGTAAGGAATAATTGCATCATCCCGGAATTCCCTGCCTTTCTTGTTCTTTTTTATCAGCCGGTTGTAGGCCTTGATCTCCGACTTGATCTTGCGATTTTCCAGTTCGTAGTGAACGAGGAGGCGGGTTTTCGTGCGTCCGGCCACCTTTTTCAGCGCGTCAATCATGGTTGCCGGGTTGGTCCCTCCCTGGGCGCTGCTCTCCGCGATCTGCGCCATTGCGTGCTGATCGACTGGCAGGCCATAGTAACGAAAGACCCTCTCGGCACTTGCTACTGCGCAGTAGCCCTTGCGCCCCTGATCGACCATTGGAATACCTTGTACGAAGATGTCCCCATTGGGACGAGTCACGCGGTTCGCAACGAGGTCCCGCCGCCGGGTCATGACGCGGGTGAGCCCTGAACGCTGTTCATAGATCTCCTCTCCATATTTGACGGAGACCAGGCTGAGCTTCAGGAACTCAGGAGTATGTCCCCTGGAGGCCCGGGACTTGCTGGAAGTAAGCACCAGAAAGGCCCCCGGACACTTCCAGACCCAGCGATCGGCGGAGACCACACTGCCTTTCTGGGTTCGGTTCATCTTTTCGCCTTCCAAGCCGGTTTTCTCGACAAGGAGGGAGTGCCACGTCCCGGTGAGGGCCTTGAAGCGGTCCTCGGTCATTTCCCCATTGTCGCCCCGATTGTAGATGGAAATATCGAAGGAATGCAGTTTGTCGTTGCGACTCCGGAGAATTGTTTCACCGACCGGGAGATCCCAGAGTTTCAGATCACGGCGGGTGCTGCGTGCGTCCTTGCGTTCCGTTGAGAGCCAGCGAAAGCCGAGGGGCCTGCGGTCCTGAAGGACTTCTCCAACCGGCTTTTCCCACATCCGGGCATCAAGGAAGAGAACCTCGAGGTCGGGAACCGGGGCGGCCAGCGCGGGTCCGGGGATGACGAGGATAAGGGCTAGAAAATGCAATCGATGCACGGAACCAATCTAGGCAATCGAGAGGAGACTGCAAGGTCAGTGCTGGTGTTCCTGTCGACAGCCTTCGCACCCCACCCAGTCGCTGGAACCGTCAGGATAGAATTCCTTCTTCCAGATGGGCAGGCGGTGCTTGACTGCGTCGATGATGAACCGGCAGGCGTCAAAAGCCTCAGCCCGATGGGGAGAGGAAACGACCACCATCACGGCGCATTCACCAATTTCCAGAGAGCCGGTCCGGTGTGTCGCCCGGGCATGATCCAGGCCAAAGCGCTCCATGGCTTCCCGGACGATGCGTTGTCCCTCCTTCTCTGCGACCGCCCTGTGTGCTTCATACTCCAACCGGAGTACCTCCCGGCCCTTGTGATGATTACGGACCGTGCCCTCGAAGATGGCGATAGCCCCGGCATGCGGGTCACTTGCAGCTTCGCGAAGGCCAGCCGAGTCGATGGGATCAGCGGTAAGAAGGAACATGCCGTTACTAGCCTCCTGCGAAGGGTGGGAAGAGGGTAAGTTTGTCCTGGTTGGCCAGAGGATGGTTCCAAGGTTGGAATTCATCATTGATGGCGATTTTTACGGCTTCCAGCTCGAGGGAGAGTCCGCGGGACATGCGCAGTTCCTCCCAGAGGCCCGCGGCAGTTGCCGATTCAGTGCGGACTTCCTCTTCTGATATTCCTGCATCTTCACGGAGAATCCCGCAGTATTCCACTACGATAGTCTTGGCGCATCGGCCGTTCTTAAGGGCAGCCCGGGCTTCCTGAAGATCCTCGGGGCGGTTACAGTTGTCCAAGGCGGATTTTTCCGGCAGATCCACCTCTTTACGATCGAGCGAGGAAAGGAATCTGCGGGCACAATATACTTTTTCGGAGAGGCAGTGAGCGAGGGCCTTGGCTGATACTGGTTCGTAGATCGTGCAGAGTGGTTCGGGCTTACCATCGAAGCGGCTGATGAAGCAGGTGGCTTCACGATCAGGGTCCCGGGCTTCCCGGAGATATTGCAAGACGGAAGAGGTCAGGAAGGGCAGGTCGCAGGCTGTAACCAGCCAGGCAGATTCAGGAGCCCTGGCAAAGGCCGCTTCCAGACCGGCCAGAGGCCCGGCATCACGCCGCAGGTCCGGGATGGTAGCGCAATGGTAGGTTCGCAGGTCATCTCCTGCGGTGGAAAGGTAGGTCTTCTCAGTGACCAGCTTGAGAAGTTCGAGCCCCTGGTCGCGAAGGGAGAGACCATCGGTCAGAACGAGGTCTGCCTTGTCGGAACCCATGCGCCGGCTTTTACCGCCCGCGAGGAGCAGTCCGTTAAGAGGTGCATTCATGCGTATTACACGGCATTGAAGTCACTCTTGCCACCCCGCTTCTCTACAAGATGAAGCCGGGTAATTTCGATGGAAGGGTTGGAGGCCTTACACATGTCATATATCGTGAGGGCGGCCACCGAGGCCCCGGTGAGGGCCTCCATTTCAACCCCGGTCCTGCTGCTGGTGGAGCACTCGCATAAAACACGGAGGGAGGAGTCGTTCTCGGGCTCAATTTTGACATCGCACTTGTCAAGTGGCAGAGGATGGCAGAGAGGAATCAGGGAAGCGGTCTGCTTGGCAGCCATGATGCCGGCAAGAATCGCGGTGTTCAGGACGGACCCCTTCCTCGTCTGGAATCCCTCCTCCTGCAGCCGCCCCATGAGCTCAGAGCCAAGAATGACCACGCATGCGGCTCTTGCAATCCGGCTGGTTACGGCCTTGGAGCCAACATCGACCATGCGCGGCTGGCCAGCCTCGTCAAGATGGGAGAGTTTGCTCACCGCCGGAAGGCTAGGACATCAGCAGGAAAGAGCGAGAGGATTTGCTGCCGGGTCAGAGCCAGGACCGGAAGGGAAGAAGGCTGCCCCGGGGAAAGTCTTTCTGGTCTGCAGGGAGTTCGATAAACCCATCGGACTCTATCGCCGAGGCGAAGTCCCCGGAATTTGAGAGGGGGGTGGGTTTGGCGATGAGGGAGGCTTTTTCCTGCTGGAGGCTCACCGGAATGCTCCAGGCAAAGGGGGGGTCGAACCTGATTTCCGAGGCAAGTGAGACTGTGCGCACCACGGATTGCTGGTTCTGGGTAGCCTCTAAAAAGGGACGAACGTAGCGATGAAAGGTCACCTGGACCGACATGGGGTTGCCCGGCAGGGCAAAGACGGGAGGAGGACCGGACCAGAAGGCAAGGGGTTTTCCGGGACGCTGTGCCACGCCGTGAAAGGAAGGGGCTCCGAGAAGAGATTCGATGACCGGGCGAACGAAATCGTATTTTCCCTTTGAGATGCCGCCACAGAGGAGAATCAGGTCGGAGCCAAGATGCTCCCGCACCGCGGTAGCGGTTGCGTCGGGATCGTCGGGGAGGNGTTGATGATGGACCAAGTCCGCACCAAGGACGGCGAGGGCAGCCCGGAGGGATGCCGCATTCGACTGTCGGACCTGATGAGGAGCAGGACTGGTATCGGGGTCGACCACTTCATCGCCCGTGGTAAAGATTACCACCCGGGGTTGCTTGAGGAGTCTCAGGGAAGTAGCGCCCACGGTAGAGGCTACGGCTGCAACCCGCGAATCCACCCGGGCATACTTTGGGACGAGGAGATCCCCGGTAGCATGGTCACTGCCCCTCATGTGGATGAAGCGGCCCTGGACCGCAATTTCCGGATTACAAGTAACGTTGTTCCCCTCACGCATGATCTGTTCATAGGGCAGGACCGTATCGCAGTCGGAAGGGAGAGAGGCCCCGGTCATCACTTCCCAGCAGTGCCCGGGAGCAAGGGGAGTTGGTTCAGGAGCTCCCGCGGCATGGTCTCCGGCAATCATGAGGGAGTGATTTCTTTCCAAATCGGCCATCCGGAAGCAGATGCCATCCATCATGACACGGTTGTAGGGGGGAAGCGGCCGGTCCGCGGCCAACCCGGCGGCAAGGATCCGGCCCTGGGCCTCTGCAAGTGGAAGTTCCTCGCTTCCCATGGAAGGGAGGGCCATGAGGGTGATCGCTTCCGCAGCATCCGGGGTAATGAGTGGATTCATGAGGTGGCACCAGTCCACAAGGAATGGCGAAATACCCAAGTATTTAGTTGTGCGCTGGCAGGGCTACGCTTGTTTGGTGCGGATGCTCGTTGATCGGCACCATCGTCCGTTGCGTGATCTGCGTATCTCCATCACGGACCGTTGCAATTTCCGTTGCCGCTACTGCATGCCTGCAGAAGTCTTCGGTCCTGGTTATGCCTTCCTGCCGCGGGAGGATTTGCTGACTTATGAGGAAATCGAGCGCCTTGCAGGCATGGTGGTCTCCATGGGAGTGCGCAAGGTGCGCGTGACCGGTGGAGAACCCCTGATTCGTCGGGGAGTGGAGGACCTGGTGAAGATGCTGGCCTCTCTCAGGGGGCTTGATGATCTGGCCCTTACGACTAACGGGGTGCTCCTTGCCCGTCATGCTGAAGCCCTGCGATTGTCCGGACTGCACCGGGTGACGGTCAGTCTTGATGCATTGGATGAAGAGGTGTTTTCCCGGATGAATGGAGTGGGGGCCAGAGTTGAACGTGTTCTGGAGGGTATTGCAGAAGCAAAGTCCTGCGGGTTGGGAGTAAAGATCAACACCGTGGTTCAGCGTGGGGTGAACGAGAGCGAAATTCTTCCTCTGGTGCGCTGGGGGCGGGAACGGGGTATCCCCGTCCGTTTCATCGAGTTTATGGATGTCGGGGAAACCAACGGGTGGCGGATGGAGCAGGTGGTGTCCGCCCAGGAAATGATTGAGATTGTTTCCCGGGAATTTTCCCTGGAGAAGGTGAGCCCTGCCCATGAAGGGGAGGTGGCAAGGCGTTATCGATTCAGGGGGGAAGGGGGCGAAGTGGGATTCATTACATCGGTTACGCAACCGTTCTGCGGGGGTTGCAACCGTCTGCGCCTTTCCGCGGAGGGAAAATTATTCACCTGTCTTTTTGCTGAAAACGGGTTTGATGTGCGTGAACTTCTCAGGTCCGGGAACGAGGAGACCCTGCGCCTTGTTCTTAAGGGAATCTGGAATGACCGGACGGACCGGTATTCGGAAGAGCGGGGTCCAAGGAAAACCAACAAGGTCGAAATGAGTTATATTGGAGGATAGGAATCATGGAATGGGAAATTGAATTGCTGCATCTGTTCGTCTCCGGAGGACACAACTACGTGGGACGCCATGGGCAGGGGTCACTGAATCACGGAATAGAGGACCCCGCCTTGATCGAGNGCGTGGCAGGGCGGGGGATCCGGGGGGACCGGTATTTTGATCACAAGGATAACTACAAGGGTCAGATTACCTTTTTTGATTATGATGTTTACGAGACAGTAAAGAGGGAGTTCGATCTTCCTGATCTTGAGGCCTCTGCGTTTCGCCGTAACGTGCTCGTCAGGGGTGCGCCCCTTTCCGAACTGATCGGGAAGAATTTTTCCCTCGGAGAACTGGAGTTTGAGGGAGTGGAGGAAGCCGCTCCCTGTTACTGGATGAATGAGGCCGCCGCGGACGGAGTGCACGATTTCCTGAAGGGCAAGGGAGGGCTGAGGGCCCGGATCCTGGTGGGAGGGGAGCTGCGCAAGGGTTCCGAAACGATCTCCCTTGTGCCATGAGACTCCTGCAGATGGAGTCGGCCTAGCTCTTGCAAGCCTCTGAATCGACCGTTCGCCCGGTATCGTGGCAGACGAAGGGAGAGGCTATTTCGCTTTCGGTCTCCAGATAGTTGAAGGTCAGTTCCTCTCCTTCCTCGATACGATCGAGGGCATATATGTGGCGCCCCTCGAGGCGGAGATTGGGAGCAAAGGAGTGATTGAGATAGAGCGCATAAGCGTCCTCCACATGCTGCCCCGGGCCTACCTCGATACTCTCACGGGTACGGGTCTTGGAAGCCTCGCCCTGAACGGTGTAAACCAACTCTCCCGGGTGAAAGGGGAAGCTGGCATAGGTCGCACGCTCACCATGTTCATTTTCACTTACCCGGAAGCAGTCGCGGCGATCGCTCATGAGGAAAGAGGCAAACACCGAAGGCTGACCATGGCGAGACTAATGCCAGGAGAGATCATGCCGGATGCCACACCAGACTGTAAGGGCCTCTGGAAGGCCGATGGAATCCTCAGTTAACCTTGAGGAAACTTTCGCTCAGGAGGACTTCGCGGATGAGGGATCTGAGCCTGTAGTTTTCGGAGGCGGTTTTTTCGACGATGGCCTCGGCGGCGAGGAAGTCTGCTGGGCTCAATTCCCTGGAGGTGGCATACCGGAGGAGGTGGGCAGTGAAGGCCCTGGCAAAGCGACGATCTTCGCTTACCAGTGATTCCTTGAAACGAACCGCCCCGTCAAACGGGTATTT
>PAQU01000076.1 GCA_002709395.1 Roseibacillus sp.
GCAGGACAGGCGAGACTCGAACTCACAACCCTCGGTTTTGGAGACCGATGCTCTACCAATTGAGCTACTGTCCTTTTGGCGCGTCAGGGGCACCCCGGCTAAGCGCCCGAGTGCCCCCTTGGTCAAATCGATTGTTGTTTCGTTATTGGCAGGGGAATTACTCAACGATCTTACCAACCCGGCCGGCTCCGACCGTGCGGCCACCCTCCCGGATGGCGAAACGCATGGTCTCCTCCATCGCGATGGGCGTAATAAGTTCGATACTCAAGCTGACATTGTCACCGGGCATGACCATGTCCACCCCGTCGGGGAGCGCAATGCTCCCGGTCACGTCTGTGGTCCGGAAGTAAAATTGCGGACGGTAGTTACTGAAGAAGGGGGTATGACGACCTCCCTCATCCTTGGAGAGAACGTAAACCTCGGCCTCGAATTTGGTGTGGGGGGTCACTGAGCCGGGCTTGGCAATCACCTGACCCCGCTCGATTTCCTCCTTCTTGATACCACGCACCAGCAAGCCGACATTATCACCAGCCCGCCCTTCATCGAGAAGCTTACGGAACATTTCAATGTCCGTGATAGTGGTTTTCTGGGTCTCCTTGATCCCGATAATTTCCACTTCCTCCATCTTCTTGATGATTCCCCGCTCAACCCGGCCAGTGGCCACGGTACCACGTCCCTCAATAGAGAAGACATCCTCAACAGGCATCAGGAAGTCCTTGTCGATGGGACGCTCGGGCTCAGGAATGTAGGAATCAACCGCCTCCATCAACTTGAGGATCGACTCCTTGTGGCCTGCGTCACCTTCCGTCGCCTTGAGGGCCGAACCCTTGACGATCGGGATGTCATCACCTGGGAACTCATACTGGCTCAGGAGTTCGCGAATTTCCATCTCCACGAGTTCGAGGAGCTCTTCATCATCAACTTGGTCCGTCTTGTTGAGATACACGCAGATAGCGGGAACCCCGACCTGCCGGGCCAGCAGAATATGCTCCCGGGTCTGAGGCATCGGACCATCTGCTGCGGAAACCACAAGGATGGCTCCATCCATCTGGGCCGCACCAGTAATCATGTTTTTCACATAGTCGGCGTGCCCGGGGCAATCGACGTGCGCGTAGTGACGATTATCAGTCTCATACTCCACGTGGGCAGTAGAGATGGTAATTCCGCGCTCCTTCTCCTCGGGAGCGGCGTCGATTTCATCGTAAGCCTTGACATCACCACTCCCCATTTTCTCCGCGAGAACCATCGTGATCGCTGCGGTAAGGGTGGTTTTTCCATGGTCGACGTGGCCGATCGTGCCGACATTCACGTGGGGCTTGGTCCGTTCAAACTGTTCTTTGGCCATATGCTTGCTCTACTGTGGATCTTTATTTCTCTTCGCTCAAAAGCTCATGGCGGGAATTGAACCCGCGACCTCGTCCTTACCAAGGACGCGCTCTACCCCTGAGCTACATGAGCGAGGTATTTTTTACTCCTCGCGTCATGTGGACAATTCACCCCCGGGAAATAGGTTTAGTGAGCCCCAGAAGGAAATGACCAACGCCGCGAAAAGCGGGGCGGAACCTACCAAAGCCCGCTATCCTGTCAAAAAAAAAGTAAAAAGGAAAGAATTTCGCGAAATCCCCATATTTCAAGGGGTTCCCGGGCTCCTGATCACCGCCGGAAGCCCGACTGCCTCTTTATTCCGTTCTCCTGGGCCCTTTTCGCCTGCGTATTAGGCAGTTTCCACCTCCTTATTTGGAGGAGTGTGTAATTCATCAATCCGTTTTACCTCTACCGCCTGACCAGTTCCCTCATCCACCTCGACAATCACCCCGCAGATGCGTACCGGGCCCTTCGCCACGGGAAACCTGGTGGGCAAGCCGGTCCGGAAGCGCCACACGACGGAGGCAATTTCCCTGCCCAGAACTGATTCCGCAGGCCCACACATGCCAGCGTCAGTGAGGTAAGCCGTTCCCCCCGGGAAAATCTGCTCATCCGAGGTCTGCACGTGGGTGTGGGTTCCAACCACCAGGGAGACCTTCCCATCAAGGGCTCTGCCCATCGCGATTTTCTCGCTGGTCGCCTCCGCATGAAAATCGAGGAGAATTACCCGGACGCCCTCTGCACGCATCTTCTCCACCTCCTCTTCCACTCCGCTGAGAGGACTTTCAAGGGGGGGATTCATAAAAACCCTGCCCTGGGCATTAATGACACCAACCTTACCCTTCGCAGTCTCCAGCACCACGCTCCCGGACCCGGGAGTTCCCGCCGGGTAATTGACTGGCCTCAGAAGCCTGGGCTCGGTGGGAAAATAGTCCATGATCTCCCTTTGGTCCCAGACATGGTCCCCCGTAGTGATCACCGCTGCTCCTGCTCGCAGGAGATCGATCGCGATCCTGGGAGTGATCCCCCGGCCTCCGGCGGAGTTCTCTCCGTTAACCACGATGAAGTCCAGGTCCTCTTCCGCCCGCAACCCGGGCAAGCGAGCAGCTACGGCCTTGCGGCCGGGTTCACCCACGACATCGCCCAAAAACAGGATCCTGATCATTTTATAAATTCTATGGTATAAAGCGGACAGCCGGGGGGCAACTCCCGGGAGTCAATCAGGTCCCCGCCGGACGACAACAGGATTTACCGGATCTCAATGTCCAACCACCTGCGAAAATCATTACTCCTCTATCCTGCCGGGGTCATTCTGATCATGGCTGTTCTCTACCTTTTCCAGCAAAGGGCTCCTCGACCCTCGCCCTCCCCCCGGCTCCCGATTCCTGATCCCCGTCTCGCAAATCTCGGGGTGGCTCCCGACTGGACCACTCTCTCCCGATACAACGATGTCCTTACCCGGGCAGAATTCGTAAACGCGCTCCAAGATGTTTACCTCCTTGGGGACAACCTTCACTTCGATATTACCGAAAAAGGAGTCACGGTAACCTCGACCCTGTCTCCCCCCGGTCCCCCTGTCTCCTTCGCAGGGCAGGGCACCCGCAACCCGCCACCCCGCTACTGGAGACCTGCCTCCGAAATTCCTGCGGGCCCTTCCGGAAAACCTCTCTCAGGAATAAGGATCGCCATCGATCCCGGGCACATTGGAGGGAAGTGGGCCCAGATGGAGCAGAGGTGGTATCAGGTCGATGATACCATCCCTGTGATGGAAGGGGACATGACCCTCCTCACTGCCAAGCTACTCGCCCCACGGCTTGAATCACTGGGCGCTATCGTGAGCCTTGTTCGCTCAACCTGCGAACCAGTCACAGAACTCCGGCCCCACGATCTTACAGAATACGCCAGCCGCCTCCTGCCGGGAGCTCCTTCCGATGAGGTTGTCTCCCTTTCCGAGAAGCTTTTCTACCGAAGCGCCGAGATCAGGGCCCGCGCCGCTCTCATCAACGAAACCATGAAACCCGATCTGGTTCTGTGCCTTCATTTTAATGCAGAGCACTGGGGCAATGACCCCTCCAAGCCCCTGTTCTCGAATCGCAATCACTTCCACATGATCCTGCACGGGTCCTACATGGACGGAGAAATCGCTCACGAAGACGAACGCCTCGAACTCATGCACAAGATCTTTCAAAGGGTGCACGAGGAGGAGGTGCCCCTTGCCTCAGCTGTCGCAACCGCTTTCCTGGAGGATACCGGACTACCTGCCTACCTCTACCGCCTTGGCAAACCAGCCAGACAGGTAGGTCCCGCCCTCTGGACTCGTAATCTACTGGCCAACCGTCTCTATCAGTGTCCCGTTCTCTTCTGCGAGCCTTACGTCATGAACAATGAAGAGGTTTACAACCGGGTGCAGGCAGGAGATTACGACGGCGAACGGGAAGTAGCTGGGAAACTACGTAAGTCAATCTACCGGGAATACCGTGACGCCGTCGTCAAGGGTCTCGTAAATTACTATTCCTCGCGCCCGGAGGGGAATCCCTAAGACAGAGAAACCACCCCCGATACCAGGTCGATTCTTTTCAGCTATTCATCTACGCTATAGCATTCGCTATCGACCCAATGAACCCTCACCTCCTCATCGCCGGCCACGGCTATCTCGGTCAGGAGATCTCCCGGCAAGCTTCCGGGACAGGCTGGCAGGTTACCTCTCTCTCAAAGTCAGGGGGACCAGGTGCCCTGGCCTGTGACCTCTCCAACCCCGCTCAGGTTGAGGCCCTTCAGTCCGAAATCCGACCTTCCTCCATCATCTTCAGCGCCTCCTCCGGCAGAGGCGGGACGGAGGCCTACCGAGCGGTATTTCTGGAGGGCACCAGGAACCTGCTCTCAACTTTCCCGGAAGCGCACCTTCTTTTTGTCTCAAGTACCTCCGTTTATCATCAGGTCGATGGCACCCTGGTGACCGAAGAATCACCCACCCAGCCCACCCGGGAAACCGGGGAGATCCTGCTCGAAGCAGAGTCGCAGGTGCTTCGGGCAACCGGAACCGTGGCCCGCCTTGCCGGGATCTACGGCCCCGGACGTAGCGTCATCCTCAGCCGTCTGCTTGACGGCAGTGCCTTCATTGAGGAGGACGGACGACGGTTTCTCAACCAGATCCATCGTGATGACGCCGCCACCGCCCTTCTCCATCTGGCTGCCCATCCGGAATCGAAAGACCAGATCTATAATGTCTGTGATTCCTCTCCCCTCCATCAAGGTGACTGCTATCAGGCCCTCGCCGCAATTTTTCAGAAGCCCATACCTCCAACAGGTCCCCGCCCGGAGCATCGGAAGAGAGCCTGGACCCACAAACGGGTAAGCAACGAAAAACTGCGGGCAACCGGATGGGAACCGACCTATTGCTCCTTTATCGATGCCGCGGAGGCTATCGCAACCTCACTCCGGTAAAAGCTCATCCCTGGACCTCAGCGCCAGCGATACTTCCGAATCCCATCCGCAATGGCCTGAGCCGCGGTGGTCTGGAAGGAGCTCGTGACACATCTGGCACGTTCACTGGCATTACTGATAAACCCACACTCCACGAGAACGGCAGGGCACCTGGTCTGCACAAGGACGGCAAACCGGGCAAAGCGAACTCCCCGATTCTTCATCCGGCACTTGCGGGCCAGTTCCCGGTGGATGGAAGATGCCAGTTGTCGCCCAGCCGCACCCGCATAAAAGGTTTCCGCCCCCCGCACCCAGGTGTTCCGGGTAGCATTGAAGTGAATACTCACAAAAATTGCATTCCGATAGCGGTTCGCAATGGACGCCCGCCGGGACAGGGAAAGAAATGAGTCGCTCCGGCGAGTCATCACGACCCGGAACCCGTGCTGCTTCAGATAATACTCCAGTTTGCTGGCCACCTTCATGTTCAGGGAAGACTCACGAACCCCGGCACGGTAGGCACCCCAATCCTTGCCTCCATGACCAGCGTCGATGATCACCGTCTTTCCCCGCCCCACGGTGGAACCAAGGGAAGGCGCCTTGGCCTTGCTGCTGGTTGAACTACTGGACCCGCTACTTGTCCCCGGAATCCTGACCTTCTGCCCGATCTGCAGCTTCCGGTGATCCTTGATCCCGTTATGAGACATCAACTTAGCTACCGATGTCTTATACTTCCTCGAAAGTGCGTAGAGCGTCTCTCCTTTCTGGATCGTATGGACACTCCCGTACAATACGCTCCCTGAGCAGAGAAGCATCAGGGCCGCCACCACAACGGGGCGCATGAGTTTTTGGGGGTACATGGGGAAAACAGCAGCCTCCAAGCTAGCCCCTAACCTTTACGAAGTCAAATAGTAAACAAATACTAAGCTTCTCTCTCACTCCGTCTCTATTTCGGATGCGTCCTTATCAAACTCTGAACCCAGTGCTTCCTCCACTGCCTCGCGTCTCTTCGCCGAGAGCATTGGACGAATCAGTCCGTAAAAGAGATAGGCAGAAAACCATACCGCCGGCAGCACCTGGTAAAACACGATGGTGGCCCCTACAAAAAGAATCCCTACCGCAAGGATGGGAATACTCGCCCGTGTGCTCCATCCGATCTTCTTGAAACTGGGATAACGAATGTCACTGATCATCAGAAACGAGAGTCCAAGCATGGCCCCTGCAAGCACCCAGTTCCAGGCACCCAGTTCACGATCGTTGTCATGGAGAAAAATAATCAGAAAAGTGAGCGAGGCAATGAACCCTGCAGCCATGGGAATGGGAATGCCCCGGAAAGTCTTGAGCTCATCATCCGATCCCAGCATCGCCAGGCAGTTGAAGCGAGCCAGGCGAATTGCCCCACAGAGAAGGTATATGAAGGCGATCGCCCAGCCAACCCCGGGCTCAGCCCGCTGCAATCCTTCCGGCAGCTCAAGGTTCAGGAGGACCGCCTTGGAACAGAGCAGGGCCGGGGCCATCCCGAAGGAAACCAGATCAGCCAGCGAATCGAACTCTCTCCCAAAATCAGATTCCTGTCCCCCAAGCCGGGCGAGGCGGCCGTCCAGCAGATCAAAAAGACAGGCTCCGAAGATAAGGAGAAGCGAGGTTTCATAGTAATGCTTGGCATCCCCGAATTCGGGCATCTGCATTCCCTTGAAGATCGTAAGGACCGCAAAAAACCCGCAGCAAAGATTCCCCGCCGTCATCAGATTCGGCAGGAGATAGATCCTCGGTTCCTTGTCTCGCTCCATCGCTCCCTTACTATACGAACATTTCTTTGAAGACAAACACTGGAAATCGAGCCTCGCTGCGTCATGCTCTTCCCGTGACCGGGGAAATCGAAATTCGTGCCGACCAGCGTATGGAGGATCTCCTTGCCCTGCTCCCGGGGGCTCGTCGTGCACTTTTCGCCTCCTATCACGTCGGGGGCTGCCAGTCATGCGCCTACCGCGACGACGAAACCCTCAGCGAAGTCTGCTCCCGCAACGATATTCCCCTTGGAGAGGCCATTGCTACCCTTCTTGCCAGCCACGAACGCGATCAGGCCCTGCTGATTCAGCCCCAAGACCTCCAGAAGCGAATTGAGGATGGAGAGGCTATTGTCCTTCTGGACATTCGTAGCCGCGAAGAACACGACGCAATCCGTTTACCGGATGCCAAGTTCCTTAACCAGGAGCTCCAGAACGAGCTTTTCGCGCAACCGCCTCAAGGAACTATCGTCCTCTACGACCACCGTGGCCGTGACGTTCTCGATCGTTGTGCCTGGTTCCACGGCCACGGGCTGCAGAACGCCCTTGCCCTCGCAGGCGGCATTGATGCCTGGGCCCGGGACGTCGATCCCACCGTTCAACGCTACCGGCTGGAACTGGATTAGTTCCATTTTCCCGCTTGGATCCTGCGCCTCATCGCGGAAACTACTTTCCCATGACCCGTCGTCACTTTCTTGCCGCCTCCGGAAGCACGGCCGCCACTCTCGGGAGCCTCTCTGCCGTTGAATCGTCGGAATCCCGCGAGGGGAAGAACCCCACCACGGCCCGCCCGCATGACGGACCAAACCGCATCGGTGTGTCCTCTTATTCCTTCTGGGGATTCCGCCGCAAGGAATTACGCTCCCTCCACTCAAATCTCGAGCACTCTGCCCGCATGGGTTTTGATGGACTCGAGATCCTGCAGAGACAATTCGAGTCCACCGACAATGCCACCCTCCAGAAGGTCAAGCGCCACGCGTTTGTCCTCGGCCTCGATCTCATGGGCTATTCCACCCACCAGGGATTCCTTTCTCCTGACAAGGAGCGGCGGCAGAAAAACATCGATCACACCATCGACTGCCTTGAGCAGGCCTATCAGCTCGGCATCCCCACCATGCGTGTGAACTCGGGCACGTGGGGCACCTCCAAGAACTTCGACGATCTCATGGCCAAGCGAGGGATCGAGAAACCACTTAAGGGCTACACTGAGGAAGACGCCTACAAGTGGGTGATCGACGCCTATGAGAAACTCGTCCCCGAGGCCGCAAAACGCGGTGTCATCATGGGACTGGAAAATCACTGGGGCCTCGGAGTCACCCCGGAGGGCATCAAGCGGGTGGTCAATGCGGTCGATTCGGAATGGCTCCAGGTCACCCTGGACACCGGAAACTTCCTTGAAGATCCCTACGCAAGGCTGGCCCAGCTGGCTCCCCGGACCGTTCTGATGCAGTGCAAGACCTACTTCGGGGGCGGCCGCTGGTACACCCTCGACCTCGACTATGCCCGCATCGCGGCCATCATGAAAAAAGCAGGATTCAAGGGCTACGTTTCGCTTGAATTCGAAGGCAAGGAAGACCCCCTCACCGCCATCCCGAAGTCCCTCGAGCTCCTGCGTACACACTTCGGCTAGTTCGCGCGCCCTCCGCATCCTCGAACTCCCGGAAATCTCCTTCCGCCCATTAATCCCAATACCATGAGAATCCTCCTCCCACTCCTTGTCCTTCTCTCCTCCCTGCTCACCACCGTGGCGGAACCGAAATGGCAACCCCTCTTCAATGGCAAGGACCTTGACGGCTGGCACCCTCTTCCCGGCGGAAAATGGGAAGTGGTTGATGGAACCATCCTGGGAACTTCACCCCGCAGCGAACCCCGGCATGGACTCCTGATGACCGACAAGCGCTTCAAGAACTTCAGGGTCCGGGCCAGGTTCAAGGTCACCAGTGGTGACAGCGGATTCTACTTCCGCGTGGAAAAGACCAATACTCATGTCAGTGTCCGGGGATTCCAGGCCGAGGTCGACAACTCCCGGGAAGTAGGCGGGCTTTACGAGACCTCCATGCGGGCCTGGGTCAGCAAGCCGGATCCCAAGCTTATCGCCAGAACAGTAAAGCCGGGTGAATGGACCGATCTCCTCGTCACCGCGGTCGGAGACGACATCACCGTCTCCCTGAATGGCGTGAAGGTGACCGAACTTCTGGGAGACAAGAAATGCCTCAAGGAGGGCCACATCGCCCTCCAGTTGCACGGCGGACAGGACATGAGGGTCCAGTTCAAGGATCTCTCCATCATGGAACTGCCCTGATCCGCCTGCAAACACGGTCAGCCCACTCCCTGCCTACCACAATCCTCCAGCTATCAGGCCCACCAGAATGGCGGTCATTACTACCGCGGTGACCCACCAGTACCATTTGATTCGGATTACCCCGGAGCCCGTCCCGCGTCCGAATTCACGGGCGACGAACTCTTCATAATTAAAATCCTCGTCGGGCAGGCCAAGACCATCGTGGGTCTCATCCTGCTCCCATGAACGCTGTCTGACCCGAGTCCGCTCACCTTTCTTCCGCTTGCGTGATCTTCTCCCCGGGCCACAACCGGAACACGCCCTTCCCACCCGCACCTCGCCCCCGCACGTGGGGCACAGGTAGCGGTCGGAAGTCATCGGCAAAATGCAGATGGTTTCGGCACGCCCGGCGGAACTCGCAGGGCCATGAGGCCCCTCTAGTAGCGATAATGTTCCGCCTTGTAGGGCCCTTCCACCGGAACGTCGATGTAGTCAGCCTGCTCCTGCGTCAGGGCCGTCAGCTTACTGCCGATCTTGCCAAGGTGCAGACGGGCCACCTCCTCATCGAGTCTCTTCGGCAGCACTTCCACTCCGACCTCGCGGCTCTCACGATGCTCCCACAGATCCATCTGGGCAAGGCACTGGTTCGTAAAGCTGTTGGACATGACGAAACTTGGATGACCGGTTGCGCAGCCCAGGTTCACAAGGCGTCCCTCCGCGAGCATGTAGAGGGTATTTCCCTCCGGGAAGGTATACTTGTCTACCTGGGGCTTGATGTTGGATCGCTCGATTCCCGGGAATTCGTTCAGCTTGTCCACCTCGATCTCATTATCGAAGTGCCCGATGTTACAGACGATGGCCTGATCCTTCATCTTCTCCATATGCTCGATGCGGATGATGCGGAAGTTCCCCGTCGTGGTGACGTAAATATCACCCCATCCCAGGGTATCCTCCACCGTGAGAACCCGGTAACCCTCCATTGCAGCCTGCAGGGCACAGATGGGATCCACCTCGGTCACGACCACCTGGGCACCCTGCGCCCGCAGGGCCTGGGCACATCCCTTACCGACGTCGCCATATCCACAGACCACCGCAACCTTTCCGGAAATCATGACATCGGTGGCGCGCTTGATTCCATCGACCAGCGATTCGCGGCAACCATAGAGGTTATCGAACTTCGACTTTGTCACCGAGTCATTAACATTGATCGCAGGGAAAAGGAGCTTGCCATCGCGCTGCATCTGATACAGGCGGTGAACTCCCGTGGTAGTCTCTTCAGAAACTCCCACCAGTTCCTTCACCCATTCATGGAACACGCCGGGACGCTCCGCATGAATCTGCTTCAGAAGGTCCTTGATCACCTGTTCCTCATGATTCGCCGAAGGCGTATCAACCCAGTCGCTCCCCTCCTCCAATTCATAACCCTTGTGGATGAGAAGGGTGGCGTCCCCCCCGTCATCCACGATGAGCTCCGGCCCCTTGCCCCCGGGGAACTGGAGAGCCTGCCAGGTGCACCACCAGTATTCTTCCAAGGTCTCTCCCTTCCAGGCGAATACCGGTGTCCCTCCATCCGCAATGGCTGCCGCGGCATGATCCTGAGTGGAGAAGATATTACATGAGCACCAGCGCACATCCGCCCCAAGGCTCTGGAGAGACTCGATGAGCACCGCCGTCTGAATCGTCATGTGCAGCGACCCCATGATGCGAACTCCGTCCAAGGGACGGCGGGGCCCATATTTGTCCCTCACCGCCATCAGACCGGGCATCTCGTGCTCAGCGATCTCAATTTCCTTCCGCCCGAATTCAGCAAGGCCTAGATCGGCCACCTTGTGGGGCAGAACCTGTGGTTCTTCTGCAATTATACTCATGATAGTCTTAGGTTGAAATTCAAGCTGGGACGCTCTGGGAAGTGACCGCATTCCTGAGCTCCGAAACCCGATTGGTTTCCTCCCAGGGCAAGTTGGCATCCTCCCGGCCAAAGTGCCCATAGTTGGTCGTAGTGCGGTAAATTGGTCGGAGCAGGTCGAGCTGGGCGACAATGTCTGCAGGCTTGAAGGAGAATACTTCCTGAGCAGCCTTTTCGATCTGCCCTTCATCCACCTCATTCGATCCGAAGGTGTTGACATTGACGCTCACCGGGCGGGGGTGCCCGATTGCGTAGGCTACCTGCAATTCACACTCGCTGGCCAGACCCGCCGCGACGATATTCTTGGCAACCCAGCGGCACATATAGGCCGCAGACCGATCTACCTTGGAGGGATCTTTCCCTGAAAAGGCGCCCCCGCCGTGACGCCCCATGCCTCCGTAGGTATCAACAATGATCTTTCGCCCGGTAAGCCCGGCATCACCCTCCGGTCCTCCCACCTCAAAACGCCCGGTTGGGTTGATCAGATACTCAGTATCCTCCGTCAGGAGATCGCCGGGCAGGATTTTCTCAATCAAGTCGGCCCGAAGCAGCCTTCGAATATCGTCTGTCTCAATCTCCCTTGCGTGCATGGTGGAAACAACCACCGCCGTAATCCGATTGGGCCGGTTGTCGACATACTCAATGCTGACCTGCGTCTTGGAATCAGGGCGCAGCCACGTATGAACCCGGTCCTTGCGCAGCCGGGTCATCTCCTGTCCGAGTTTGTGCGAGTATAGAATGGGGGCCGGCATGAGTTCGGGTGTGTCGTTGGTTGCATATCCGAACATGATTCCCTGATCTCCTGCTCCCTGTTCAGCGGTTTCCTTCCCCTCGGCAGCTGCGGCATCAACGCCCTGCTTGATATCAGGCGACTGCTTCCCAAGCATGTTCATGAGGAATGCCCCCTTCTCGAACTTGCAGGTATACGAATAGTCCGTGCCCTCCGCGTAGTCGGCATCATAGCCAATATCCTTGAGGGTCTCTTCCACGACCTTCCCATAATCGAAGATGGCATTGGTTGTGATTTCCCCGGCAAGGCCCACCACGTTGTCCTTTACGAAGGTCTCACAGGCCACCCGGCTGTCGGTGTCGTGCTCAAAACAGGCATCGAGCACTGCATCGGAAACAGTATCGCAGACCTTGTCGGGATGACCCTCGGTCACCGATTCAGAGGAGAAGATAAATGAGCGGGCCATGGCGTTTCTTACTTTTCAGCTGGAATATATCTACAAATCTTGATTTGTTGATACGAACTAAGCACGCTTCTCGATGTCGTCAATTCTCAATTCGCTGAAATTACTGGCTGACCCTACCCGGCTCCGCCTCGTCCTTCTCCTCGCCGAGGAGGCGCTCAGCGTCGCGGAGCTGCAGGAAATCCTCGGGATGGGGCAGTCCCGGATCTCTACCCAACTCGCCCAGCTGAAGAAGGCCACCCTCGTCTCCGTCCAGCGCTCCGGAAAGAACAGTATCTATTCCTCCCGGCCGGGGAAGGAACTCCTGGAAATTGCCCGCAAGGCGGGTGCAGAACTTGAGGACCGGCAGAAGGACCTCGATTCGCTGCGGCACACCCTTCGCAAACGCAAAGACCGCACCCGGGCGTATTTCGACGAGCTGGCCGGAAAGTTCGGACGTCATTATGTCCCGGGGCGTTCGTGGAAGGCGCTGGCCGAAGGCCTGCTCAAAATACTCGATTTCAAGGTCGTTGCAGATCTGGGTGCTGGCGAAGGCACTCTCTCCCAGCTTCTTGCCCAACGAGCCGAACACGTCATCGCAATCGACCACTCGCAGAAAATGGTGACCTTCGGCAAAAAACTGGCCAGAGAGAACGGCCTCGCCAACCTCGAATACCGTCTGGGTGATATCGAGTCCCCTCCCATCGAGGACAAGTCAGTCGATCTTGCCGTCCTCAGCCAAGCCCTTCACCACGCCACCAGCCCTCTCCTGGCCCTGCAGGAAGTCCACCGGATCCTCAGGCCAAATGGCAGGGTTGTTATTCTGGATCTCCTCAAGCACTCCTTCGAAAAGGCCCGCGATTTGTATGCCGATACCCATCTTGGGTTTGCAGAAGTCGAAATCGCGGACCTGCTTGAAGAAGCCGGATTCCGGGAAGTGGAAACCGTAATTGCAGACCGCGAGGAAGCACCACCCTGCTTCCAGACTCTCCTCGCCGTGGCTCGCAAATGATGAGTCCCACTAGAGTAGTTCTACCCGGATCCAAGGAGCTCCCGACCATCGCTCGCAGGTGATCCGGAGTCCACATGCTTTAGGAGTGACGTCTGGGCCCTGGACTGACAGCTTGGCCCCGACAAAGGCTCCCATGTATTTCTTTCCATTCCGATCCCGGCTCCTCGCAGTGGCCGCCTGCCTTTGTCCCCTGACTCTTCCTGCAGGGGCCGGGGACTGGCCCCAATGGAGGGGACCGGACCGCAACGGTATCTCCGCCGAAGCCCTCCCAGCGGGAGCCCTCAAAAATATTGGCGGCACCGTCGAATGGAAGGCAGAGGTTGGGACCGGATTTGCCTCGTGCTCCGTGGTGGGCAACCGCCTTTTTACCACTGGACACCGCAAGGGCAGCGACACCATCTACTGCCTCGACACCAGAGACGGAACCACGGTCTGGAGCTACTCCTTCCGGGCGAACCTTGGAGACAAGTTCTACGAAGGAGGCCCCGGGGCTACTCCCACCGTTGAAAAAGGCCGGGTCTACCTGATCTCCAAGTGGGGTGATCTCTTCTGCTTCTCAGCGTCGGACGGAGAGGTAATCTGGAAAAAGCAGCTTCGCGAGGACGCCGGGGTGCGAATCCCCACATGGGGGCTCAACGGATCGCCAACCATCGTGGGCGACACCATATTCCTAAACGCTGGCACGGCAGGCATGGCCTTGAACAAGTCAGACGGCAGGATCCTCTGGCAGTCTGATGAGGGAGACCCCGGATATTCCTCTCCCCTTCCGGTGGATCTGGGCGGAACTCCCGCGCTGCTCCTCGCGAGCGGCAAGAACTACCTCGCGGTTGAACCCCTCACCGGAAAACGCATCTGGACCCACCGCTGGATTACCCGCTACGGGGTCAATGCCGCAGACCCCATCGTTGACGGGACCCGGGTCTTCATCTCTTCCGGATACAACAAGGGATGCACCATGCTCGAGATCCGCGGCACCCAGGCGGAAACCATCTGGAAAACCAAGCACCTGCGCAACCAGTTCAACGGCTCGGTTCTGATCAATGGTTACCTCTACGGGATCGACGGAGACTCAAATGAAAAAGCCTCCCTCAAATGCCTAGACTGGAAGGACGGGGCGGTGCAATGGAGCTTTGAAAACTGTGGTTTCGGTTCACTGCTTGCCATTCGCGACCACCTCCTCGTTCTCGACCACACTGGATCACTCTGGGTGGGCCCCGCCTCACCCAGGGGTTTTGAGCCTGCTTCCACCGGAAAAATCCTCGAGGGTAAATGCTGGACTGTCCCGGTTCTCTCCCACGGCAGGCTCTATGCCCGCAATGCGGGCGGAACTCTGGTTTGCGTGGGTTGGTAAATTGTATTCAATGGAGGCCTTGAAGGCCTCCATTCCACACCTGCACATGAAACGTAGAACATTCGTCACCACCACCGCCGCCACCGGCCTGCTGCAGCAATTCCCACTCCTCGCAGCCCCGCAGAAGTCGGGAAAGAAGTACCGCACTGCCTTGATTGGATCCGGATGGTGGGGAATGAATATCCTCCGGGAAGCGATGGCTTCCGGAACGATTACGGTAGTAGCCCTGAATGATGTCTCCGATGATGCGCTCGAGGTTGCCACCGAGGAGGTCACTGACCTTTCCGGCGACAAGCCGAAGGCTTACAAGGATTACCGTGAACTCCTTGCAAAGGAAAAGCCCGAGATTGTTATCATCTCAACTCCTGATCACTGGCATGCCCTGCAGACCATCGCAGCTGTCCAGGCTGGTGCCCATGTCTTCGTGGAGAAGCCCACTGGCCATACCGTTCATGAAAGCCGGGCCATGGTGAATGCCGCGAAGGCATCTGGTAAAACCATCCAGGTTGGACTGCATCGCCGAATCGGGCCTCACCACGTTTCGGGGATGGAGTTCCTGAGGAATGGGAAAATCGGCAAGGTTGGGATGGTCCGCATGTTTGTCGCGGGTCGGGGAGGACCCGAAACGCCCCGGCCCAACTCGGCCCCTCCGAAAGGGATGGACTGGGACATGTATTGCGGACCTGCTCCCCTGAGGCCCTTCAACAGCCGCATCCACCCCGGGGGCTTCCGTCATTTCCTCGATTTTGCCAATGGGATTCTGGGAGACTGGGGAGTTCACTGGCTCGACCAGGTTCTCTGGTGGACAGAGGAGAAGTATCCCCGCCGGGTATATTCCACCGGCGGCCGTCCCGTAAGAGGATTACCCGTCCTCAACGACAGGGAGCAAACCTCGGACGCTCCGGATACCCAGGTTGCGGTCTATGAGTTTGAATCCTTTACCGCCACCTGGGAGCACCGCCGCTACGCTGAGAACCCTCCCGAAAAACACAAGATCGGCTGCTACTTCTACGGCGAGAACGGAGTCTTCCACATGGGGTGGCGTGATGGCTGGACATTCTACCCCTCCAATTCAAGGGACAAGGTCATCCATCAGGACTCCCAGCTTCAGGAACCCGACGGCCACAATCTCAAACTGCTCTGGAAAGACTTCATCGATGGTATCGAGGGAAGGAAGGAAACTGTCTGCGGCATAGAATCCTCACACCGCTCCTCTGTTCTTCCCATGCTTGGCATGATCTCACTTAACCTGGGGAGAAGCATCCAGTGGGACGGCGAGAAGGAACAGGTTGTTGGTGATCCGGCTGCCAGCAAGCTTCTCAGGCGGGACTACCGCAAACCCTGGATCTATCCTGAAATCTAAACCCGCACGCATGCGGTCATGGCTCGCTCCCCGGAAGAGATTTTTACCGGCATCGGAGGCCAACCAAACAGTTGCTCCCTGAATGAATACTGCAGTTGGGCCCGCCACCTGCGGTCAATCGCCTCCTGTCGGTTCCTCGTCTTTGGAGTAGGCCGGGACTCCGTAGCCTGGCGGGAAGTCAACCTGGGAAACCCCACCCTCTTTCTCGAGAACAACAAGGATTGGATCTCCAAAATCGCTGCCGAGATCGGTCAGGAGCACATTCGCTCCGTGCGATATGAGCAATCCTATGAGGACTGGGAAAAGGTATCTTTCTCAGCCGACCGGGTGGTCTCCCCGGCAATGGATAATCCGCCCTTCGACGGCAGCTGGGACTGTGCCTTCGTAGACGCTCCGTGGGGGCCCACCTTCGGCCGCCACCAGAGCACCCACGCCGCCACCCTTGCCGTCAAACCAGGCGGGTTAATCGCCATCCATGATTGCGAGCGGGAACGCGAACAAACCGTCTGCAGGGTTCTCCTCGAGGGCCGGGGATACAATCTCCTTGAAGAAGTTGAGCGCCTGAGGATCTATCAGGCTCCCCGCTAGTAGTATGCCTGCAATGCCGGTTACCCCTTGTAGTGACAACGGCTCTCCACACTTACTGAGGATCCGGCCTTACTTAAGAACAGGCGCAGCGGAACGTTCCAATAGTGAGGCCGGTTTATTCTCCATGATGCCCGCCGGAGTGAGCGGACTTTGTTTCTGGGGAGTTGCCGGGCGGTCAGGGCCGAGCCCTGCAGCTCAGCTTCGGCAGGCAGAAAATAATTCACCCTGCAGGGTTCAAGAAAGGGACGAATAAATACTGTCCGCAACGCAAATAGATCTAGACGATGCCTTCCCGCAGGGCCTTGGCTACGGCTCCTGTGTTGGTATTGACATGAAGTTTGTCATAGACACGCCGTAGGTGGGTAGAAACCGTGTTCACGCTTATCCTGAGGGCCGCAGCAATCTCCTTCTTGATCAGACCCTCCGAGAGCAAGCGCAGTATTTCCTCTTCGCGGGCTGTAAGTCCGTAATCTGCTTTGCTTTCCAGCAAGAGACCTGGATCAGCGAATCCATTGGAGACTTTTCTGGGGGGCTCGGAGGTCATGGGCGCTCCATCACCCATCACTTGACGGGTCGCATCTCCAACCTTGGATTCAAGGAACTCGCTCAGGGCGGCAATGCCGTCGACCCCCGGGATCTGGACATTGAGCAGAACCACATCGGGTGCTGTATCATTCTTGGAAGCTCCAACGGAGGCCCCGGCTGAGCCAATTTTTATATCGCAGGTCTTTCCACCCAAGCCGTTGACAACACGTTGAACGTCCCGGCAAAAGGCCTCGTTGTCTTCAACCAGCCAGACCTGAATGAGCTCGGTTTTTGGTTCGATCATCTCCCACACGTTAACACTGAGAAAAGCATTCTCTTGATGACGGATATTGAAATGGAACTGAGTGCCTATCTTGCACGCGGCGATCCTTTCCTGGTGACGACCATACGTTACGAATGCACGATCATTCCGCCGTCGATTTCCCGAGATAGCACTTATTCGACCAACTAACGGTTGTTGAGGAGGGCAACCACTTCCTCAAGTCCCCGGCTCATGGCCAGCTCGATGGCACTTCGGTTATTGTTATTCTGCCTGAAACGCAAATTGGGGTTGGCTCCATGCTTGAGAAGCACTTTCACACAACGGAGGTAGGGCTTATTGGCTTCGATCTCCCCCCGGTTCATATTGTTAATTGCCCAATGCAGGGCGGTAGACCCATTCCGGGCCTTCAGATCGGCTTGCACCTTCAGTTCCGTGAGGATGAATTCGAGCATCTCAGGCTGTCTCCAGAAAACGGCCTCATGCGTCAAGAACGCCCCATTCCAGACCGCTTTCATTTCTGCTCCATTGGCGATGAGAAGCTTGGCTGCTGCGATGTGAGAGGAACCAGCCACCACGGCGAGCGGATTCTTCATGAATCGGGCCTGCTTGTTTACATCGGCACCATTTTCCAAGAGAAGTTTCATGATAGCCAAATGTCCCCCTGCTCCTGCCAGCCCCAGCGCAGTATACGAATTGGGAGAGGTTGCATCCGGATCCACTCCAGCTTTCAGGAGGGCCTCCACCTTCTCCTTATCACCGGTTCGGGATGCAATGAGGAGAGCCTCCTCCGGATGATCTACTTTCCGGAATGTTCCCGAATAGGAATTCTGGTTCCCACCACCTCCCTGATTCCCGGAAGTTGCCACAACCCTGAGGGTATCCTGCATGGGGATGAACTCGCCCTCCAGAGGTTTCGACAAGTTGATCTGGCCCTGCAAGTTAGCTCCCACTGCCGGGAGCCAGCCATCTTCATCCGGGAGAATGCCCGCAAAATTGCCAGCCTGATTGTTGGGTGCATTATTGCTAACCAGAATATTATCAATAAACAGCCTCACCCCTCTTCCCTTTTCCGTGATGGCTACGAGATGGTGCATCTTCCCATCAAGAATCGGCGTGTTGTTCCTAGCCCAGCGACCTCCCACGTATCCCATGTTATCTGAAAGAGCAAACCGATGGATCCGCCAGTCACTCCAGGCGTCACCGAGGGAGACCAGAGTCTGCCAGCGCTTGTCGAATTTATCGGCACTGAACCAGAGCGAGAGGGTGATGCTTCCGCTTCCCGGGGTATAATCGGTAGGCTTACCCCCAAGGAGGACATATTGATTGTCCCCGTTCAGTTCGAGCGCTTGACCAAACTGCCCCTTGCCAAAGCCTGGCGAGTTCTTCCCTGTTCCGTGCCGACCCCTGCCGCCAACATCCCTGAGATTGCCATCGAAAGGCCAATGCCCGATCAGGCCCTCGGCCAGTTCGCCAGATGCTTTCTCCAGGCCCTTACCTGCATTCCATAAAGCCACTACTTCATCATCATCAAGAGCTCTCCCCCAGATTTGGAGGTTATCGACTTTTCCGTCCCAGGTCCGGTCCTTGTAAAACCACTGCGACTGGGGACTTTCATGCTTCTCTCTGCGGTTGGAGGCTATAAAGCTCCCCGTTCCCCCGATCAAAACCTGTGGGTCGAGGGTAAAGTCACTGCTCTCGAGGTTACTGTTGATGCCCTGAATCGCCAGGACGTTCCTTCCCTCCTTGAAGGCGCTGGCATATTCGCTCAGAGAGAAAAACTCCGCTCCGTTGGCCTCGTGATCTCTGGTGACCGTGGTTTCACCCGTTTTTTTATCAACTACCACGTTACTCGAATTGAAGAGGTGTCGCCCATTTGCATGAAGAATAAACGCATCGTCGTAATTAATCAGTAGTCCGAGGCCTTTCAGGTCTGAACCCTTTGGAATTTCGAACTCTCTTCGTATGAAGACTGACAGATAGTTGTTCTGCATATCCTCAATAACTGTCTCGTCATCATTGTCACTGTAGCCGAAGCCTGCCTTGCCACTCTTCCATCCCTCTTTTTTGGCATCGAACGAAAGTCCGGTCCAGAGAGAGTTTTCAGGCGCCTTTCCTCCGTCCAGGTAATGCCACTCAGCTCCTTTCTCGATGGCGGTCTCGCTTTTGCCGCTTCCTGAGGACTTCAGCCTGAGATCTGAGGTCCTTGCAAATCTCGGGGTGCCATCCCAGCTGAAGAAGCTGTTACTCACCTCGTCCTTGGAAATGCGCATGATTTCATACTGATCTCCCCGGTAGTTGATCCAGTTTCCCTCAATCTGCGAATACAGCCCTGGTCCATCTTTCGAAAGACAGGGGTGAATCATCAAAAGTGACAGGACTGCTCCAAAACGAAACTTGCCGGGCAATAGCATCTTCATGAGATAATATGGTTAAGGTCGATTAATATTTTCCGCCACAAGCCGATGCCTCAATGGCTCCAAAACCGGCAACCAGTTGGTTGAAATGTGTCTGGAAGTGAGCCTTGGGGCATCATAGCTGGGCTTCAGGGACCTGAAGCCCCCTCAATGGTTCATGCGCCAAACTCCGGCAAAAAATGTCACTGATTTTCAGTAACCGCGTCGTAATCGCACTTGGCACACCAATTGACCTCCCCCTCAAAGGTGGAAAGCCATTCAACCACCTCAATCCCGGTTGATTTCATTATACATCCACGCCCGGGCATAGGCCCAGTCACGATTCACGGTTGCCAGAGAGACCCCCAGTGTCTCCGCAACTTCCTCGCCTGTCATCCCGATGAAATACCGAAGTTTCACCAACTCAGCCTTACGTGGATCTTCTGCCTCCAACCGCCCGATCACATCATGGACGGCCAGTAACTCATCATCATTCTGTTCCCACACAAGGCCGTCAATCTCCCCGAGTTCAACTCGCTGCATTCCTCCTTCACGACGAGCCGCTTTCTTGCGACGGGCACAGTCAACGAGAATTCGCCTCATCGCTTCCGATGCCGCAGAAAAAAAATGACGGCGATTCTCAAATTGCTGATTGCCGATCCTCATCCAGGCTTCGTGCACCAATGCGGTAGCCTGTAACGTGTGGCCTGCCCGTTCATTGGCCATGCGAACCTTGGCCATGGTTCTCAACTCTTCGTAGACTGCTGCCATTAACTCGTCATCCGAGGCCTCATTTTCAGCACGGGAGCGGAGAACTGCTGTGATTTTACTCATCGGTTTCTCGCTTCCTGTTGATTAATGAGCCCTATAGATGGCGCTTTCAGAATCCGAAGCTGGCAGTGGTTGGATTCCAGAAAGCTCTCACGAATGACCATCTCCTCTCCTGAGGGCAGGAACCAGGCCAGAGGGGAAACACATCCCGTGGTTGGACCGAAAGAGGCCACCTGCTCCCATTCCACGGTGTCCCAGAGGAGGATTGGCTCACTTCCGATCGCAGTGGATACCAGTCTTTCACCATCCGGAGAAAAATCGAGCTTCCGGATTACCAGGTTATGCCCTTCTAACCGGGCGCGACTGAGACCCGTTTCGATGTCATGTATTTCGATTATCGGCCGCTCTCTGACCGCATAAGCCAGCGTCTTTCCATCTGGCGAGAGGCACAATCCCTGAATACCTGCCTGATCACCGGTATCCACGGCACCCACCAGTTCTCCCATCACGAGGTCGTAAACCCTTATAACGTCCCAGTTATACTTCAGCGCGACTCTGCCACCATCATGCGAAAACGAACTGTACCCTGCCTGGGAGTTATCCAGATTTTCCCGAACCGACTCCGGGATTTCCAGGTCTGTCGAGGAAATCAGCTCGAGAGAGGGGACTTCATAGCGATCTACCCTTACGAGGCCGGACCCCGGAAGTCTCATGGTCACCACCGCGATCCCGCTCTCACCAAGATACTGATACCGAGGCTCCAAGACATCTTCTGGCAACCTGTGCCGATGCTCTACATGCCCTGAGGGGCTACGAATCGTGATTTCCGGCGGGGTTGTCTCTCCACATAAAAGACTGTCTGCCGAGATCCAGAAGGCCTGAGAGATACCAGAAGCTTCGAGTCCCGGGACGCCCTCCGCGCTTCCATGGAAAGTAACCTTTCCCTCCCGCACGGTAAGCGCTCCACCTCCATCAGGTGTCAGAGCTAGATTTGGGCACGGGTTTGCCAGGACGAGCGCTGTGGCGTCACCGTTCAACCAGTCTTTGACCTGCCAGAGCCTTACACTCCGATCCTTCCCTCCACTTACCAGCGTCCGGCTGTCCGGGGAAAAACCTACAGCCCAAACTTCATCCCTGTGACCCGAGAGATTTGCCACCTCCGCCCAGTCTTTCGTCCTCCAAAGCTTGATATTCTGGTCTGCGCTTCCGGAAGCGAGCAGAGTTCCGTCAGGCGAGAAGGAAACCTTGGCAATAAATCCTGAATGTCCCTCGAGACGGATGTCATCCTCATCCCCGGTTACGTCAAAAATAGACACCCGGGGATCTTGAAAAAGACTACCTGCGGCCAGTTGCCTTCCATCTGGCGAAAATGCCAGAGTTGTGACTCGTCCGGTAACTCGTGGCTTCTTGGGCAGAGGGGCCCAATCGGAAACCTGGAGGATGAGAATGCGTCCGTGCCCTCCCCCAAGCGCGAGTAATTTCCCATCAGCCGAGAAGCAGCAGGCACCCTCCTGATCAAGTTGGGAATAGTTGCCCATTTGCAACTTCTCCCGGTGTACCACGGCTCCCGAGGCAACCTCCATGACTGTTGCTTCTCCCTCAGCAGGAACGAAAAAGGCTACCAGATGCCCACCGGGTGACAACGCCAGCCCCGTTGGACGGCGGCGACCCACGTTCAAAGAATACATTGGATTACTCTCCGCCCCCCAGATCTTGATGAGGTATTCAGCTGTAGCCTCATTGTAATGAAGGCCTGCAATCATCGTTCCTTCCGGATTAGCAGTCAGAAATCCACCAGAGGACTCCAGTCGACTCCCATCACTACTGGCAGAGAGAAGAATGTCAGAGCGTTCTCCCCCCAGGCTCCTGAGAGCTATCCTCCCGTGATCTTCAAATGTGACAAGAGAGTCGCCACTGGAATAGAACAGGGCACTGAGAACACGCTCGGAATAATCTACCACCTGAAGGGCGGTCTTGGCGCGGGTCTGGCCCCATAAATACCGCCATTCCCAGCCACGTAAATCCCGAGAGCTACCGACCGGCTGATACTGGCGCAACAGGCGACTGGTTCCGCGAAGATCGTTTTTCCGATGACTCTGAAAGGCTAGCAGCATGTCAGCAGCGTAGGCGTGCCGACGAGCGGTCTCACGCTGCTGAACGGCCTCTCTCTCCGCCCTTTCCGCTCGCCGGGCCGTGACCTCCGAACGCAGCCTGCTTTCTTTCTCTACCGATCGCGCTCGATCTGCGAGGGCCGCCGCATGCTGAGAAATCCGAGCTTCACGCGCACTGAACAGGGCGGCAACCAGCAGCGCCAGTGTAATAAAGCAACAGGCCATCACCGTACCACGGTTTCGACGGAGATACTTCTGGAAAATGTAGCGTCGGCTGGGAGATCTGGCACTGATGGGCTCATTAGCCTCCGACCTCCTGATATCGTCCACGAGACCTACAACCGTCGCATATCGCACCTCTGGATCCCGCTCGAGAGCCTTCATCGCAATCCATTCGAGATCATGGCTTACGAGACTCTGTAGTTCCATGCCCGAGACATCCCTCTGCCGGGCGAGAATCGCACGATCCCCCGCATCGAGACGGCGCAGGACGGCAGAGGGCCTCGTTATGCCGGAGTCCGCCCCGTTAAGCGCACCCTGTAATCCGTCCGAAGTCATTGCCCCGCTCGGCCCATCCGGGGGCCGCCCTACCATCAACTCATAGAGAACCGCTCCCAGGGCATAGATATCGGCCCGGGTATCTATCGAAGTATTCTGGGAAAACTGTTCGGGAGCCATGTAGGCCGGCGTTCCAAGCAGCTCTCCCCGCGCCGTAATAGCTTGGGTGAACAGCATATCCGATCCCCTCGTCGCCTGGGATATTCCAAAGTCGATCACCTTGGCGATCGGACCAGAAGGATCGTCCATGACCAAAATATTGGATGGCTTGAGATCCCGGTGAATAACTCCCTTCTGGTGGGCATGATTAACCGCCAGGCAGGCATCGACAAAGATCCCCAGTCTCTCTCTGATCCCCAGCTTTTTGTCATCACAGTATTTCGTAACTGGAACCCCCCTGACCAGCTCCATGGCAAAGAAGGGACGTCCGTCCCGCGTCATACCCACCTCAATCAACTTTGCTATGTTGGGGTGCTCCATCAAGGCAAGCATCTGCTGCTCTACCTTGAACCGCTTCAGGATCGCAACAGAGTCCATCCCCAACTTGAGGATCTTTAGAGCAACCTCACGCACAACAGGCTCCGTCTGTCTCGCCCGCCATACGACCCCGAACCCTCCTTCCCCCAGCTTGGTCTCTAGGCGATAGGGGCCAATTATGCTCCCGGCTTCGAAATCATTCCATGCTCCCTGGTTTCCACCTGCAGACGAAGTAGTGACTTGATCCTGCCTTTCGCGAACCTTCTCCACGTCCATGAATCCCTCAGGCATGAGCTGATGGGAGTCCAGCAGGCGGGCAATTTCCTCTTTCTCCATCAGGCTCAAGTCACCACGGCTACTCAGTTCCGCCTGCCACACACTCCGCGGCAGAAGTTTATACTTGGCAAATGTGGACTCGATCACCCCCGGTAAAGATTCTAAGTGCCTGTAGTAGAGAGCATTTGGCCTTTCAGCACAAAGAGAATCACAGTTTCACCATTCAGGTCAGGAGGCTGGAGCGAGAACCTAGTCAAATGAGAGATTCAAGTTCTCCAAGGAGCAGAATTCCGAGCCCAACTTCCGGTAGATCTTCCCTGCCAGACCTGAGGATTTCCCAGACTCGCCTCAAGGCTCTTCTTTCTGGCGGCGAGGAATCAGCCTCTATTGTCTCGGACTCCGCTCCGCCACGTCGATCCGAAGCCCTGACGCCGTGATTGCCTCGTAACGGATACGGTCCTTACGCAACACAACCTTGATCAGGTGGTTGGACGATTCGGCATGCGCTAGAAAAGGGCGGGTTTGTTTGATTCCCGCCCCGATGTTCCGGGTTCTGGTTCCCCAGGCCCCGTCACCCAGATAGATAACTCCCCCAGCGTCATCACGCTTACCCGCAGTCAGGGGATAAGTTCTCTTGTAGGTGTGGTGATCGTTCTCAAACACCGCGTCTACCCCATTCTCCTCAAAAAGCGGGCACCATGCCCTCTGTATCTCAACGGCATCTCCCTTAACCCCTGTTCCCCAGGCCGGACGGTGATAGCAGGCAAACTTGAAGGGAAATGCGCTGCGCTCCTGCAGCACCTTTCGCAGCCACGGCACCTGAGCCGCCACATTTTCGGTATGCCCGGAGTCAAGGGCTGTCACAGCCAGATAGTCTCCGAAATCGACCGTAAACCTGCTCCCTTCCTCCATCCCCAGAAACAAGCTGTAAAAGAACGGAGCGGCCGTCCTTGGAGGAGCACTGAGCGGACGGTAACTCGCTCCCTTCACCTCGTGGTTTCCAATAACAGGAATCATCGGTATCAGGCTGCCATCAGGGGATATCGCACACTCGTTCCAGGAATCAATCCACTCCAGCCAGCGATCACCATCTACCCCATTGGCATATGCGAGATCGCCTCCCAGAAGAGCAAAAAGGGGATCCTCTGTTCCCGCTCTCCGGTTCATTCCATCCAGCATTTCCCTCGTGTGAAACATATCGCCACCCGTCACAAAATTCATTCCCTCCCTGAAGGTTTCAGGTGCTGTCTCAAAAAACCAGCTGCCCACAAGGCGGCCTCCCCGCAGGATCCTGAAACCATAACGGGAATCAGGCGCAAGGTCCTTCAGGTCTACGGAGTGAACACGATGCCCGGTGGGACCAAATGGGCGATTCATGGGAACGGCCGCTCGCCACTCGTTCTCCTCAAGATTCCGATAGGTAAGCAGGAAGCTTTCATTTGTGCTGAGGAGCTCGGCAAGGGGAGGCATCTGACTCCAGAGGGGGCCCAGGGGAAATTTTCTGCAATGATTCCACACCGTCCTCCGGTCGCAGAGCAATTTCACCTGCCCGCGGTCCCGGATACTTACCCGGGGACCGGCGACTTCCTTTCTCGGACCTGTAGCCGGAGCCTTCAACAAAATTGCCAGCAAGGCCCTTGCCCCCGCNNCNTCACGGGAAATTGGAAGCTCAACCCTGCCTTCTCCTGCCGCAGACCGCTCTACCTCCTCTCCATCAAGATAAACTTCCACGAAATCTACGTTATCTCCCTCNAGCACAAGAGACGCTTTACCTGAAATTTCGGCTGGCAACTCGATCGCCTTGCGAAGCGCCACCATGCTTCCACTACTCGCTGCAAAAGGCCCCGCGGAAGTNTCCCAGGCATTCGGAACCTCCTCCCCGCTCTCAATCCAATGAACTGCCATTGTGGTGCAAGGATCCTGATACCATTGACATATCGGGCCATGAACTTCCCCGTGGCAGGGCAGAGCCTGCATGGCGGCAACAAAAACGAGCAATCTTCTTTTCATGATCGAACCCCGGGGCAAATCTATCGGAGAACCTGAATTCAGTCCCGCGGGAGGGCAATATCTGATTCCACTTCCTGCAATACCTCCACGCGATGGCCACTCAACACCGGTACGGCAGACAAGTCGTTGCCTCATTCTCCCTTCTACTCTCCGGGTTGATCCTCGCAGGATGCTATTCATCCCGGTTGGAACCCGAACAAATCCCAGTCGGGCCACTCCCGGAAAAGTTCACGCCACCTGCAGGACTTCCACAACCATCGCCGTCCATTCCCGANCTCTCGGGAAAGAGGCGGGCCCTCCCTCCTTTTTGGGACGAACAAAAATCTCCTCTGCCGGCATCCATTGAAAGAGTAACCTCCCGGGGCCTCGACCTTACGTTCCTCCTTTTTGACGAGCGAAGCTACCACCTCTCGGTCGCAGACAAGAAGGAGGGGCCTGACACCGAATGGCCTACCGCAGAGTCCGCGGCCATGGCCCATGGAGCACTCGCCGCCATCAACGCCAGTTTCTTTGATGCAGAGGGCGATCCCCTTGGCTTGGTTATTGAAAACGGCAGGCGCATTGGAAAATGGAATTCCAATTCATCTCTCGCTTCCGGGGTATTCGCGATGGAGAAACGCCCACGCCTTCTCCGGCGCCAGCACTGGCGTTCCTTTTCCCCAACCCGTCATCTCATCCAGGCAGGGCCCTTTCTGGTCGAAAACGACATTGCCGTCGNCGGCCTCGAAAACCAAAAGCGCAGTCCACGGTCCTTCCTTGCCTGGGATGGCGGTTCCCGCTGGGCTTTGGGCTATGCCGCTAAGGCTAGCCTCGCCGAGTTAGCCGCTGCCCTTGCCGCCCAACCTGTCACCCAGCTCGAGATAACCACCGCTCTCAATCTTGACGGAGGAAGATCCAGTGACCTGTGGGTCTCCGCAGAGGTGCCGGGAGGTCCCCTCAACACCCGCACACTCTGGAACAGACCGGTTCGAAACTACCTTCTCCTGCACCGTCAATCCCGTTAACAGCCCGGAAAAGAGGCCGCAGGGAGGCCGCCACCGCCCATACCAGGCCCTCCCTTGAAGATTTTTTGACCGGACAGCAGCTTGGGATGGCCAGTAAGGCTGATCTCGGCTAAAGCCGCATGCTCATGCTGAAAGCCGGAATCGTCGGATTGCCCAACGTCGGGAAGTCCACCCTCTTTAATGCGGTAACCCGCACGCGCAAGGCGCAGGCGGAGAACTACCCGTTTTGTACCATCGATCCCAATATCGGAGTGGTCAGTGTCCCGGATGAACGGCTGGGCGTCCTAGCGGAAATGAACAAGTCCCAGAGTGTCATCTCCACCGCTATCGAATTCGTCGATATCGCCGGACTGGTGCAGGGAGCAAGTGAAGGAGCCGGCCTTGGGAATCAATTCCTTGCCAACATTCGCGAGGTGGACGCCATCGTTCAGGTCGTGCGGTGCTTCGAAAACGACGACATCATCCACGAACTCGGCTCGGTCGACCCCCTCCGGGANATCGAGATCATCAACACGGAACTCATTCTCGCCGACCTCGCCGCCATTCAGAAGCGACAGGCCTCTCGTGAAAAGAAGGCAAAGGGAGGTGACAAGGATGCCATCCGGGAACTGGCTCTCATCGACAAACTCCTGCCCCACCTTGAGGATGGACAACCCGCCCTCACCCTCGATCTCTCTGCAGAGGAAAATCTTCTGCTCCGCGAATTCTGCCTCCTCTCCTCGAAGAAGACCATCTTTGCCTGTAACGTGTCGGAGGATGACCTGGCAGGGGCCCTGGAAAACCCCGGTGCGCACCCCATGGTCTCACGTGTAGCGGAATTCGCCTCAACTTCTCAGGGAGCACAGGCAGTCGTGATCTCCGCCCGCGTCGAGGAGGAACTGATCGCCCTGGAACCTGGGGAAGCACTCGAGTTCCTCGCCGCCATGGGAGTGACCGACTCCGGAGCTGCGGCCCTGATCAGGGGAGTCTACAGCCTCCTCGGCCTGCGAACCTTNCTCACCTCCGGAGAGAAGGAAACCCGGGCCTGGACNGTCGTTGCCGGAGCCAAGGCCCCNGCGGCCGCCGGGGTCATCCATACTGATTTTGAACGNGGGTTCATTGCCGCCGAAGTCTGTTCCTATCAGGACATGGTGGAATCCGGAGCCAAGTCAGCGGCCCGCGACGCCGGAAAACTGCGGATCGAGGGAAAGGACTATGAAGTCCGGGATGGGGATGTCATCGAGTTTCGCTTCAACGTCTGAGGGATAAGTTATGCCGAATTCCGCTTTATTCCGTGCGGAATCGGCCTAGTTTCCCGCCATGAATAGACTTCTGCTGCTCGGGAGCATTATCGCGTTACTGCCCCCGTCCGCCCTCGCACAGGATCAACCGGCTACTTCCAATGCGGACATCTACAAGTCGGTAGTCCGAATCGAATGTGCAACCCAGTCGGCCGATTACCGCACCCCTTGGAATTCCGGTCGTTTCGGCGGTGGGACGGGTTCCGGATTCATGATCGGCCCTAACCAGTTCATGACCAATGCGCATGTGGTTTCCAACGCCAACCGGGTCCTGATCACCCGCCGCGGATCTGCCCAAAAACATCCCGCCCGGGTCGTTCATATTGCCCATGACTGTGACCTTGCCCTCCTCGAAGTTGAAGATGAGGCTCCTTTCGCAGGTCTCAAGTATCTCGATTTCGGTGGTGTCCCTGCCCTCGAAAGCCAGGTCCGTGCCATTGGGTATCCAGTCGGGGGAGACCGTATTTCCGTCACCCGTGGCGTAGTCTCACGCATTGACTTCCGGCCCTATGCCCATTCCCGCATCGATTCACACCTCGTCGTGCAGATCGATGCTGCCATCAATCCCGGCAACTCCGGGGGACCGGTCCTGCAGGATGGCAAGGTCGTGGGAGTCGCCTTTCAGGGGNTGCGCCAGGCCGACAACACCGGTTACATGATTCCGACCCCGGTCATCAAGCGCTTCCTGAAGGATATCGGTGATGGNACTTATGATCGCTATGTCGACCTTGGCATCACCGAGTTTCCTCTCTTCAACCCGGCGATGCGAAAGGCCCTGCAGGTGCCCGAGAATGGCCTCGGGGTAATGGTCGCGTCCGTTCTTCCCACTGGACCCTGTGATGGAGTAATGGAACCCGGGGATGTTCTCCTCTCGATCGACGGAAATCCCATTGATAATGCAGGCAACATCGAGGTCGATGGCGAAAAAGTCGTCCTCCACGAGGTCGTTGAAAGAAAGTTCGCCGGAGATGATGTTACTCTCGAATTTTTGCGCGGGGGCGAAAAGAAAGATGTCACAATCAAGCTCAAGGCCTTTCCTCATTCCCGGATTTACGCAGTTCGCTATGGCGAGAGACCCCGCTTCGTCTTCTTCGCAGGGCTCGTCTTCCAACCCCTGGACTTCAATCTCTACTCCACCTACGGATTTGATAGCCCGCGCGTCCGNAAGATTTTCCAGAATTACGTTCAGGACGCNCTCTTCAAGGAGCGCGAGGACGTNGTGGTNCTCACCCGGGTTGANAGCGACCGACTGACTTCCTTCATCACCGGATTCAACGGNACGGTGGTCGACGAAATCAACGGGCAGAGGGTCAGAANTCTCAGTCACGCCCACGAACTCCTCTACGCCAAGGACCAACCAGAATTTATTACTATCAAGTGTAACGGATTTCCACGCCCGATCGTGATTCCCTCTGCCGAGGTCGAATCCGCCAACAAACGTATCATGAAGCAAAACGGCATCTTCCGCTCTCACTACCTCGGCGACTCTCAACCTTCCTCCTGACCATGAATTTCAATCGTTTCCCTCTTCTGTGCCTCGCCCTCATCCTTGCTGGGGCAGCCCTCCCCCTCCCGGCACTTGCCACGGACAAGGCCCAGGGGCTCCTGCGCATAAATACTACCATCCAGACGCACAGCGTTTCCCAGCCCTGGGAGCTCAACCAACCCAAACGTCGCCGTGGTCTGGGAGCGGTTCTCAGCAACGGCAACGTCCTGACTACCGGGGAAATGGCTGCCAATTCAACCTACATCGAATTCGAGTCAGCCGACGGAGCCCACACCGTTCCGGCCGAGGTCATTGCCATCGACTATGAAGCGAACCTCGCTCTCCTAAAACCGGAGCAAGGGGCAAACCGGGACTGGATTGACAAACTGGGGTCCCTTGAGACTGGCGGTTCGGCCGGGACCGATGACAAGGTAGACATCTGGCAACTGGAGGACAATGGTGACGCTATCAGGACCGAGGGCACGATTCGCTCCGTCGATCTCCTCTCTACATTTGCCAGTGGCCACTACTTCCTCTGCTATGAGGTGAAGGCCTCCATGCAGAGCGCCTCCAGCAGTTATACTCTTCCGGTGACNAGGGACGGTAAGCTCATCGGAATCCTAGCAAGCTACAATTCCAAGGACCAGATCAGCGACGTGATCTCGCCAGATATCCTGAACCACTTCCTCGAAGACGCCCGGGANGGNAAACACGAGGGNTTTCCATCCCTTGGAATCGCCACCGTCCTCACCGAAGACCCCCAGTTCCGTAAATGGCTCGGACTCAAGGACGAGCAGGGCGGCCTCTACGTCAGTCGCGTTCTCCCGGGGAGCGGCGCGGCCGAGAGTGGGTTGGAAAAAGGGGATGTCCTGCTGTCCGTAGACGGACAGACCATCGACCGACGGGGCTACTACGAGGATTCAACCTATGGACGCCTCTTCTGGAGCCACCTTGTCCGGGGTTCAAAGCAGGTAGGCGACAAACTGTCCCTTGTGATCATGCGCGANGGAAAGGAGCAGAAACTCGAGGCCGTCCTCCGCCGCCCGCCCGAAAGCCTCATCCCTAGCCACATGTATGACAAGTCCCCTCCCTATCTGATCAAGGGTGGGCTGGTTTTTCAGGAACTCACCCGTTCCTATCTCGAAGCCTTTGGGAAGGAGTGGCAAAGTCGTGCTCCTCTGGACCTCCTCGACGCCCTCAACAACCCTGAGGACTACGAGGAAGGGCGTAAGCGCCTTGTATTCCTCAGTCGTGTCATTCGCACCCCTGCAACCATAGGATACGACCAGGTAAACAACAAGATTGTCACTGAGGCGAACGGTGAAAAAGTGACCGATATGGAATCCCTCATCTCTGCGCTCAAGGAACCGCGGGACGGGCTTCATTCCATCCGCATCGATGACGTTCCCTATGTGATCTATCTTGATCCCGAAGCTAGTGATCAGGTTGACAGGGCACTCCTCCAACGGGGACTCCCGGCTCTTGAACGTCTCCCCTGAGCCAAAGCCGGGGCTCTTCTCTCTACCGGCTCAGTCCCTCCTGCGAAAGAATCTTCACTCCCGCCCGGTGAAGAACGGACTGGGCGAACTCCACGTCCTCTACATGCATGGCCACCAGGGTCCTGCCCTCCGGATGGGGAAGGAGCGTATAGGCAAAGTCGAGGTTGGTTTCCGCCAGTCGTAGTTCATGCAGGCATTTCTGGAACTCTTCTGCTGGGTTTCTCAGGGCCACAACAACCAGGTCCGCCGTGGTGTGAGGAATACCTTTCTCCAGAAAGACCTGCTGGGTTGAGTCGGGATCGCTGGTCACAATCCGGGCCACTGTCGCATCCCGGGAATCCTGCACGCTGAAGCCCAGCAGTTCCACCCGTGATTGGTGCAGGAGCCGGATAAGTAATTCCAGGGATCCCGCCTGGTTCTGTAAAAATACGGAGAATTGCTGGACGGGTTCTCCCATCGGCGCAGTTGCATCAGAACCTTCCCCCATTACCCCGTGTTAGAACATAAATATCGGCGACTCTCAATCGCTATCGCGCCGGATCACTTCAGGTCTCGAATCTCACATATCACACATTCTCCCTCCCTGACCTCCCACCCGACATCAAGATCGAAGATTCGCAGAAAATAGGTGCGCCCCTGCTCTTGATGAAAAGCAGGCCGGGCATCGAGGCTGAGAGCCTCCAGAATTACTTCCCGTTGGTCTTCCGCAATATTCGCGAATACCCCGGCGACCTCTTCTGCCACCCGAACCGGCAACCTTTCCGGGGCCTCCGGCGCCAACCCGAATGAAGCATCAGGAATCATATCGGCATACGGCAGATAAGGCTTCACATCGAGAACCACCGTTCCATTCGTCAGGTCCATCCCTGACAGGATCAGAGCAGGTCCATCCCCACTCTCACGATCCACACCGAGAAATCTGCAGGCGGAAATCCCGATTCGGTTCGGTCGGAAGGGTGACCGTGTTGCNAACACTCCGAGCTTTTGATTACCTCCAATACGGGGGGGGCGTACGCTGAGGCGCTCTTTTTCTTCCGGCACCTCATCAAAAAGGAATACGACCCAGAGGTGGGAGCATTCCTCAATCCCGCGAAGGGCCTCCTCCCGCCGGAACTCCGTCTCCAACACAAGCCGCCCCCGTGCCGAAGAAACCAGACCGGCCTGCCGCGGAACTCCAAACTTGTCCCGGTAGGGCGTTTCGAGCCTTCCAATCGGCCGCAACTGGATCAATTCCATGACCCAGATTAGTCCTCCTCCCGGGTCGGAAGCGAGAGGAACTGGAAATGCAGGAGAGAGCCCCGGCAATATTCTACTTCAATACCTTCAGGCGAATATCCTTGTAGTGAACGATCATCCCCGGGTCATGCAGCTGAAGCTGAATCATGCCACTGTGCAGGCGCTTCTCCTGGGGGAGATGCTCAACGAATTCCGCCGATGGCTTCCCGTTGAGAAAGAATTGGAACCTGTTTCCCTTGATAATGATGTGCAGCTCGTTCCACCCACCCTTGTTGATATCATCTGCCGTAACAGCCCCCTTGAGCGGGGTGATAACAGGCTTGTCGTCCTTATCGATAACCAGGCTATCCCCCCGGAAGCAACGATGCTCACGGCGGCCCGGAGTATGGAAATCCCAAGCTCCCAGAACCTTTCCCCCGATGCCGACATGACCAATATCGGCATGGTAGCCCTCAAACTTGCGCCGCCCGGTCTTATCAACCCGGGCCCGGATATTGACCCCACTGTTCCCCTTTCCTGGGAATCGGTAGAGAAACTTGAGCTCAAAATCGGCCAGGTTCTTGTCCTTGCTGTAGACGAGGTAGCCACGNCCCTTGTCTCCCTCGCCCACAATCATCCCGTCCACCACGCTCCAGGCCTTTTTCTCCACACTGGGCATCTCTTCCCAGCCATCGAGGGTCTTGCCATCAAAAATGGAGACGAAGCCGTGATCTGCCTTACCGGCATCCTCCTCTCCGTGAAGCGTTGCCGGGAGAAGGAGGACGGAAAGCGTGGTAAGGATGGAAAGAGTGTTGCGCATATGCCGATGACACACCCCCCGACCCACGTGTCAAGAGTATGCATCCGGCGTCACGCTATCGCGGGAGCCTCCTGCTCCTGGAAAATCCGGCTGCTGCCGTGGTTTCGACACCATTAACGCCCCCGGGCAGCACACAATGAGGCAGATCGCTCTAACCCGTTAACCTGTTCAGCGCTTCACAAGCGCCCCGGCCCGGAACACCAGAATTCCCCAGCCTGCCAGAAAGGCCATGCCCCCGAATGGCGTCACAATCCCCAGCTTGGTAATATTGGTAAGCGAGAGGACATATAATGAACCGGAAAAGAGTAACGTCCCGGCAATAAAGGAGATACAGACACCCCTTGGCGGAGTCGGGAAGAGCCCCATGACAAGAAGGGCAAGACCATGGACAAGGTGGTACAGGACCGCGGTTTCCCACGTCTCCGCCCTCTTATTGTCCTCCAGGACTTGTTCCAGGCCATGGGCTCCAAAGGCGCCCAGAACCACACCAAGAAACAGGAGGCCCGAGCCCATTCGGATGGCAGTAACGCGATTCAAAACCCTGAAGAATGATATGGCCAAAAGCAGAGGAAGAAGACTCTTTCGTCCGGGGCCTCAATGAAGCTCTACCCCCGTTCTGATAGAGAAACCGTAGCGGAGAGGCCCCCGGGCACGCGACTTCTATTTCGAAAATAGCTAGCCTCCCCCCCGGGAACCGGGGCCGGACTGGTCGTAAAAAAAACGCCCGGCTTTTTCTTTCGAAAAAGCCGGGCATATAACTGGCAACGACCTACTCTCGCGGGGCCTTTCGCCCAACTACCATCGGCGCGGCAACGTTTCACTTCCGGGTTCGGAATGGGACCGGGTGGTTCCATTGCGCTCTGGTCACCAGAGGCCGTGCGTTGCGGGGGGGATCCCCCCAACATGCGGCCTCCAGTTACCAGGACGTCAGGCCGCTCCCTGACATCCATGTGAAGAATTCGATCATAAATTCTGTGTCTCGATCTCTTTGACCTAGTCCGTCTTAGTCCTTGAAATTCCCGATCTCGAGAGAGAGGAATCAAGCCTATCGGATGATTAGTACTGGTAAGCTAAATCCATTACTGAACTTACACCATCAGCCTATCAACGTGGTGGTCTACCACGATCCTCAGGGAGAATTCATCTTGGGAGGAGCTTGGCGCTTAGATGCTTTCAGCGCTTATCTCTTCCGCACTTAGCTACCCAGCGATGCTCTTGACAGAACAACTGGTACACCAGAGGTGCGTCACTTTCGGTCCTCTCGTACTAGAAAGTG
>PAQU01000077.1:0-27500 GCA_002709395.1 Roseibacillus sp.
TTTTCAAACGCAGCTGAAGGTAAGAAAATGAATCGTCGCCGCTCTCTTTCCATCGTGGCCGGGGCCAGTGCTGCCTGCCTCGCAGGGAGCGGATGCCAGGGAGTGAGGCAGGTCGATGTTTCCCGCTGGCGCGGGGTTCTCTTCAACTCTGACGTGGACATGGCAGTGCATGACCTGCCCGCCAGGGAGGCGGAGGCCTTGATCAAGCAGTGCGTGGAGGAGATGCAGCGGCTGGAGGAACTGTTTTCGCTCTATCTGCCGGATTCCGCCCTGTCCCAGCTCAACCGGGAGGGAGAACTGGCAGACCCGCCAGCCGAACTGGTGGACCTTGTGACCAAGTCCCTGCTGGTGGCCGAACGGTCCGGGGGAGCCTTTGACCCCACCATTCAACCCTACTGGACGTGGTTGCGCGAAACAGTAGAGACCACGGGCAGGATTGATCCCGAGGAGCAGACCCGGTGGCTGGACAAGGTCGACTACCGGAAGGTGAGTTGCTCGGAGGAGGAGATGGGCTTTGGGCAGGAAGGAATGGCCCTGAGCCTCAATGGGGTGGCGCAGGGTTGGATTACGGACCGGGCCAGTGAGATCCTGCGGGCGGGAGGAGCCCGGCACTGCCTCGTTAATCTTGGTGAATTCTATGCCCTCGGGGGGCAGCCCTCGGGAAAGGACTGGGTGGTGGGATTGCGGGGCCTGAAGGGAGAAGAGGTCTCCCTGAGAGATCGAGCGCTGGCGGTTTCCTCCGGGTCGGGGCTCTACTTCGGGACGGGTTCCGGGAAAAATCATATCATTGACCCCCGGACCGGGGATTGTGTGGAGGCACGTAAAGTGGTGGCAGTGACCGCGCGGGAGGCCTGGCTGGCGGATGCCCTTTCCACGGCCTGTTCGGTCCTCGGGGAGAACGAGGCCCGGGCCTTGATCGGGCAGTGGGAAGAGGTGGAATTGTTCATTCACCGGATGCCGTCCTGAGCGCTCGGCCCAGGCATGGAGGAGGCCATGCCTTGACCCTGATCCCCGGCAGGTTAGGATGGCCTCATGAAAACTCTCTGCTTCATGTGTTCAGGGGCCCTTATCATCGTGGGGCTCGTAGGTTATTTCGGATGGGAGGCCATCGGCGCCAGTAAACAGTCCGGGACGGCGCTTATCCCCTCCGGCGTGGGGGCTCTCATGCTACTTGGTGGACTGGTAGCCCTGAAGAACAACATGGCCGGGATGCACATCGCGGTGCTNTTCTCTGCCTTGGGTGCCCTGGCGGGGTTCGGGCGTCTCGTGCCGAGCGCGATCAAGGGGGAGCTCAGTGGTCCCACCCCGGTCCTTCTTGGTCTTATGACCGCGTTCTGCCTCTTCTTCACCGTGATGGCGATTCGTTCCTTCAAGGCCGCACGCCGGGCCCGGGANGCGTCCTCGTAGGGCCGGNAGGTATCCCGCGGGTGAGTGCCGCCGGGAAACGGTTGTCCCCACGGGTGGCAACGTAAAACGCCGGCAGGGGAACCCGCCGGCGCTTGGAAGTTGAGTTGTCCGGGAAGGGAAGGATCTAGTCGCTACCCCGGAGGATCATGATAATGCGCAGGACATACCAGAAGAGCAGGGCCACGCTGGCAAAGAGGCCGAGGGAGGCCGCCACGTATTGCTCCGTCCCGTAGTGGTGGATGATGTTGCTGGTGCTGTAGAGGATTGAGATGGAGGCTAGGAGAACCATCGCACCCGAGAAGAGGAGACCGAGGTTGAAGCCCAGAAAGATGGAGGCTACGATGATGCCCAGGGCCACCAGGAATCCCACCTTGAGAATGCCTCCGAGGAAGGAGAAGTCCTTCCTGGTGGTGAAAGCGATCAGGGTCAGCCCGGCAAACATGGTGCCTGTAATGATGGCGGCCTGCCCGATGATCTCGGGGGCACCGAGGTAGCGGGGACTTGCTGCGAGGAGAAGCAGGGGAAGGAAGATCACGGCTTGGGCTATCACGTAGAGGCTGAGACCCGCATACTGCATCCCCTTGCTGGCGGAGGTGAGGGCCCACTTGTTGGCCAACCAGGAGACNAGCATGAAGCCACCGAGGACGATCAACCAGCTGAAGTGGCTTTGGGCGAGGGCTCCCATGACCTTGTTCTCGATCCCCGGGATCTGGAAGAGAGCGAACTCGATGAGGATGAAGGCTCCGATAGCGGCGGCGAGGTGCCCGTAGGTCCGGCGGATGAAGGTGGCGCGGACGTCCTCGGGCGCGGCCGCCACGACGTAAGGGTTCTGATAACTCTCAAACATGGTGATTCGGATAGTGATTAGTCTATTCGCGGAGCATTCTAAGGCCCTTTTCCTGGGAGTGCAAGGGGGGGAAACTGGAGGGTGCGTTTCCCCGGGAGGGAGAGAATTCTCGTCCCCGTGGCATATTCCACTTTCCCCACTGTTTCGGAGGCCTAGGTTCCCTTCAGGATCAAGATGGGTGGCCAACGCTTAAGGTTAAGGGAACGATGACGGCGGGCTTGAACGAGGCCCAGGCCGAGGCGGTGCAGACTACCGAGGGTCCAGTCCTCATCCTTGCCGGGGCGGGGACGGGCAAGACCCGCACGGTGATCTACCGGATTGCGAACCTGCTGGAGAAGGGGGTGGAGCCCTGCAATATCCTGGCGGTGACCTTCACCAACAAGGCGGCTTGCGAGATGCGGGAAAGGGTGGGGGGGCTGGTTCGCCGGGAGGCTGCGGAGGAGATGACGGTGTCTACCTTTCATTCCCTCTGTGTGCGCATCCTGCGGGTGCATGCCGGATTGCTGGGCTACAATACCAATTTCAGTATTGCGGCCGGGAGTGACCGGGATGGACTGGTAAAGCAGCTCATCGTCCAGCACGGGGGAGCCAAGGAAAAGATCCAGGCCTGGGATGTGCTGGCGGCAGTCTCGCGGCAGAAGAATGCGGGGATGCCGGTGGGGGAGATCCCGGACGACCTGGTTCGCACCGTGGCGATGAGCTACCAGCGCGAACTGCGGGCGCGCAATGCACTCGATTTCGATGACTTGCTCGTTCTGGCTGAGCAGGTATTACGGGAATTCAAGGAGGCCCGTGATTACTGGAGGGACCGCTACCGATACGTGACGGTGGATGAGTTCCAGGACACCAACGGATTGCAGATGGATCTGCTCATGCAGTTGGTCGGGCCGCCCCATAATGTCTGTGTGGTGGGGGATGACGACCAGAGTATCTATGGATGGCGAGGTGCCCAGGTCAGCAACATCCTGCAGTTTGGACACTTCTTTCCCAATCCGAAGGTGGTGCGACTGGAAAACAATTACCGGAGTACGGAGGCCATCCTGAGGGTGGCCAATGCCCTGATCCATCACAGCCCAGCCCGTCATGAGAAGTCCCTGCGGGCCACCATCCGGGGTGGGGAGAAAGTGACTCTCATGGCCCTGCCGGGGGACGAGGAAGAGGCGCTCTGGATGGCAAAGGAGATCCGGCGTGCGCGGACAAAAGAGAACCGGCGCTGGGAGGACTTCGCGGTTCTTTTCCGGACCAATACCCATATCCGGAAGGTGGAGCAGGTCTTTCGTCAGGAAGAGATCCCCTACCGACTGGTGGGGGCCCAGAGTTTCTATGACCGGCGGGAGGTCCGCGATGTCCTCGCTTATCTTCAGGTCCTCGCGAATCCACGGGCCGATGTCGCGTTGCTCCGGATCCTGAATACCCCGCCCCGCGGGATCAGCAGCAATACCGCCCTCCTGCTCCTTGAGCATTGTCGGGAGCGGGGATTACAGAGCTGGGAAGGTCTCAGGGATGAAGCCTTTGTCAGCCAGTTGTCGAGCAGGGGTGCGGGAGCAGTGCGGGATTTCGTGGCGTTGATCGAGTCTTATGGGGCGGAGATCAGAAAGGCCAGGGCAGGGGAAATGCTGCATGAGTTCCTGAAGGAGATTGATTACCTGGCCTGGCTCATGCGTTCCTGCCGCACGGATGAAGAACGGGAGCAGCGTCGGGGGGCGGTTGCCGAGGTAGGGGTCGCACTCACCGATGCGCTCAAGAAGGGCAGGAGTCTCCAGGAGTTTCTTGACGATGCGGCTCTTGATGCAGAACCGGAAGAAGAGGACCTGGAGAAGAAGGCGGGGGTGACCCTCATTACCCTGCATGCATCCAAGGGGCTGGAGTTTCCGGTGGTCTTCCTGGTCGGACTGGAGGAGGGAGTGCTGCCGCACTGGCGTAGCAAGGAAGAAGGGACGGGGGATGAGGAGCGCCGCCTGCTCTACGTAGGGATTACGAGGGCCCGGCAGCAGCTCTTCCTTAGTTACTGTGCCCTGCGCCGGAAGTATGGTGATCTCGTTCGCTGTGATCCGAGTTCCTTCCTGCAGGAGCTGGATGCGGAATGGATAGTTGAGCGGGATTACGTGGAGGAGATGAATGCCGTCGCGGATGATGATGACGTGGACGAGTTCTTCGGAAGGATGAGAGAGCTCCTGGAGTGAGGCTTGATCCGGGAGGGTGAGGGAGTCGATCGACGGAGGCTGAAATTTTTGTTACGAACCGCCTTTGGAATCCCTAAGGTTACGCGCCTTAGCAAGAGATGACGGAGCCGAGAATTACCATAGGCACTGAAAAACTGATTGCGGTTGAGGATGGGGCCTCCGAACAACTGAGGACCTTGCTGGATCGCCAGGGCCGCCCGGATGGGGCCCTGCGGATCAAGGTGATCGGGGGAGGGTGCAGTGGCCTGCAGTATCAGATGGATCTGGTCGATGGTCCCCTGGACCGTGATATTCTGGTGGAATCGAACGGAGTGAGGGTGGTGATTGATCCCAAGAGCGCTCTTTTTGTCGGGGGGAGTGAACTTGATTTCTCGGCTGACCTGCAGCACGGGGGTTTCAAGGTGAGCAATCCGAACGCCGTGGTGACCTGTTCCTGTGGGGAGAGCTTTGCAGCTTGATGGCCGGGAGTGGGGATCATTTTGAAGCTCTGGGGCTCGAGCGCCGGGTTGACCTGTCCGCCGGGACGNTGCGGCAACACTACGACGAGAGGTGNCGGGAGGTGCATCCCGATGCGGGTGGAGAGGCAGGGGCATTTGATACGGTGGCAGAGGCTTACGCCTGCCTGAGCAGNCCATCGCAAAGGCTGTTCCATTGGCTGGAGCTTGCCGGGGTCGAGGTGGTGAAGGACGGCAGCCTGCCTGCTCCGGTGGTGGATCGTTTCGGGGTAATCGGGGAGCTGTTGCGGGAAGCGGATGGGCTGGCGGAGCGCCACCGTGAAGCTCAGTCGACCCTGGCGCGCTCGCTGGTAGAAGCGGAGGGGATTGCCCTGCAGGCTCGTTTGTCTGAAGCTCGTGTGGAGTTGGAGGGCGTGATTGAGGGGATCACTGCCCGGTTNGCGTGGTTTGATGAAAAAGGAGCGCTTGAGACAGGGGAGGAGGCACTGGAAATGGCCCGGACCCTGACGTTCATGGAGAAGTGGGAGGGTCAGCTGAGGGCAGCATGGGCGCAGGCGGGGTGCTGGTAGGTCGCCTGCAGACTTGCATTCGGGGATGGTCCGTTCAGTTTGCGGGCNATGGCTGACCCTGTGGTTGGGATTGATCTGGGAACGACCTACTCGGCAGTGGGAATGGTGGAGGCGGGTTTTCCCATCCTGTTGGCAAACGAGGAGGGTGAGCGCCTGCTGCCCAGTGTGGCATGGTTTGGTCCCGGGGAGGTTAAAGTAGGCCGGAAAGCTCTGCGGGAGGTGCCGGAGGGTCGGTTGATCAGGAGTGCCAAGCGCCAGATGGGTTTGCGGTTTGGAGAGGACACCGAGGCCTGTCTGCCAATGGTGCAGGGACCGGAAGGAGAAGCGGCCTTCAGGACGGCGGAAGGTGAGATTACCCCGGTGGAGGTAAGTCGTTTGCTTTTGGTCGAGCTCAGGCGTATTGCCGAGTTCCNGCTGGAGCAGGAGGTGAGGAAGGCCGTTATCACGGTGCCGGCCTATTTCAACAATGCGCAACGGGAGGCGACCAAGCGAGCGGGAGAACAAGCCGGGCTGGAGGTCCTCAGACTGGTGGCAGAGCCGACTGCCGCGGCCTTGGCATACGGAATGAACAAACTTGGGGAGCGTGCCCGAGTGGCCGTCTTTGACCTCGGCGGAGGAACATTTGATGTTTCGATTCTTGAGCTGCGGGAAGGAATATTCGAGGTGCAGGCCACCGGTGGGGATACCAGGCTCGGAGGAGATGACATCGACTCGGTGGTCCTGGAGCTGGTTGCCAGGAAGGCTGGACTGAAGGATGCCAAGGCGTTGACGGACCGGGGGGATCGAGACCGCCTTTTCCGGGAGGCGGAACGGGTCAAGTGTGAGCTTTCCGTTGAGGAAGAGGTGACCTTTCGCCTCCCATTTTATGACGGGTCCAACAGCTTGGAAGTCAAGATTGAGCGCGGAGAGCTTGAGAGTGGCATGGAAACGCAACTGGCCACCATGAGAAGAATCTGCCAGACAGTTCTGGCTGATGCCGGGATGGAAGTCGCGGAGGTGGAAGCGGTAGTTATGGTTGGGGGAAGCAGTCGCGTGCCCGTGGTGCAACGTCTGGCCGGGGAAGTCTTCCGTCAGGATCCGGATTGCTCCCAGCATCCGGATGAAGCAGTGGCAATGGGAGCGGCGATTCAGGCCGGCATTCTCGCTGGCACCTGGAGAGAGCTTCTGCTGCTGGACGTCACTCCCCTTAGTCTTGGGGTTGAAACTTTTGGAGGGTTGATGAATGTGTTGATCCCACGCAACACCACAATTCCCTGCAAGGTGGGAGAAATGTTCACCAATGCCAGAGATGGGCAGGATTCCATGCGGGTTCGTGTGCTGCAGGGGGAACGAGAGCTTGCCAAGGACAACTGGGAACTGGGACAATTCGATCTTTCCTTTCAGGGACGACCAAGGGGGAAGGCAAGGGTGGGAGTGCAGCTCTCCCTCGATGAAAATGGAATACTGGAAGTGCTGGCCCGGGACGTGGAGGGTGGAGGAGAGGACGTGGTTGTACGGATTGAGAGTGCGGCGGTGGATGTGAGTGAAGAGGCGGTTGAGCAGATGGTGGAAGAAAGTGTGGAACATGCTTTCGAAGACATGAACGCCCGGGTATTCACCGAGGCCCGGTTGAAGGCCGAAGAGCTTCTGCCTGCGGTGGAGGCGGGACTGGCCCAGATTGGATCGGGCTTGGACGAGGAGGAACAGGAGGAGATCCGGTTGTCCCGGAATGCTGTTCAGGAAGGGCTTGTGGCGGGGGATGCGAACCAGCTCAAGGAGGCGGTGGAACGACTTGACCGGGCTACGGAGACCTTGGCGGCCCGCCTGGTGGAAATGGCCATTGCGGCCCGCCAGAATATCGGGGAGAACCAGAATTAAGTTGCTGGGTGACAGTAGCCCGGTAGCTTCCATGCCTGTGGATCAGCCCCCTCCATCAACTGACCCACCGCAACGTCCCAGCAAAAGAAAATCGGTGCTTCCCGAGCCGGGCCAGTCTCCGGGTAGACTGCAGCGGCGGATCCCGGTCTGGAATGCCGCCCGCCACATGCGGACGAAGCGGTCCATCCCTGAGAGTGACCTGCCGTCTGAAACGGAGGCAACCGGGGAGGAAGTGATTGATGAGGAGACTCTGTTCGAGGAAGGGCTTGGAGATCTTGACGATCCTTTGACTGATCTTTCAGAGCCCAGTCGGCCTTCGCCTTCGATTCTGGCGAGAGATCCTGTCAGGGACGAGATGTCGAGGAGTGGCGAGCTCTGGAGACAACCTGTGTCGCCACCAGAGAACCGTCCTGATCCCGGGAGGAGTGATGGAGGGAATTCCCGGCTTGGACCGCAGGGGGAGGCGGCGTGGGCCCGGAGGCAGACGGCATCATTGTGGTGGGTTCTGGCGGGAGCGGTATGCATCGGGATTGTCTGGATATTCCTGAGCCGTAGTTTTGATAATCCTGTTGATCCTGCTGAGCTGAGTGAACCGAAACGCCTGCGGATGAACGAGGATGTGGGTGAGGACGGGATTACAGATTTTGTTGCCAGAACCTCGCAGGTTCTTCCAGCCATAGAGCAGCTGCTTGAGAAAGTGAACGCGGGAGAGGGAACGGACCTCATTCCATTACTTCGCGGAGGTGAGGAGTCCTTTCGGACGCGGCAGATGTGGTTGGATCGTCAACCACCCTCAACAGGGTATTATCCCGTCACTGAACGTCAGCTGTATGCAGCTGTGTCCAATGGGCACCCATATCTGATCATGGTGGGCCTTGATGAGACTTATGCGGAGGCCGTGGCATATTTCACCTCGGAGGCTGATGGAACCTTCAAGTACGACTGGGAGGCTAGTGAAGGATACAGCGAGCTTCTTCCCGGGGAAGTCGATCAGCACACGGGCGATGGGCTGAAGCTGATACGGGGTGTTGTGCTGCCCTCGAGCTTCTACCCTCCCAAGTTTCCAGAGGAGGATTTCCAGTGCTACACGCTCCATCACCGTGACCGGGGAGAATTCATGTGGTTGTTTGCCCGTCGCAGCAGTGAAGCCAACAAGAGAATCGTCAGTAATTTCTCCAGACGGGTGACTCAGGGGACGCTGGGCCGGGTTACGGTAAGGGTCCGGAAGGGTCCGGAAGGAGCCCGGGCTAATCAGCTGGAACTGGTGGAGTTTGTGAATTCTGACTGGTTTGTTCCTCTGACTGACGCCAGTTCATAGGCTCGTCTGTAGACTTGAACGTCGTGGTTCGATAACTGATAGTGAAGACTGGCAGTCAACCCAAACTCGCCTCGTAAGACTTCATGGCTGATACCTCGCAGGAAGCTTTTCACTGTCCATCCTGTGGAGTGCTTGCATCGTTCGCTCCTGATGCTGAGCGGGTTTGTTCGAACTGCGGGTATGAGCTTGGGAAGCCTGTGGCCATCACTCCACGCATGGCGAGTCATGGGGTTGCCAGTTCGAAGGGAGGAATGGTGCAGCGGAATGTAGGAACCCGGAGGAACGCCGGAGAGCGGATCGCTGCGGCAGTTCCCGCCGTTACTACCATGGATGAAGCCCGAGCCGAACGCAAAACAGACTCCCGGCTCTCTACGGATGAGGTAGTCTCCGATGATGGGCAAAGGAAGGTCCTGCGGCGTCATAAGAAACGGAAGCGAAGCTCCTCGTGGCCCCTGGTCCACCTCGGAGGTTGGTCTATCCTGCTGATGCTGGTTGTGATCTTTGTGAAATTCAGGAAGGCAGATGAGAGATCGGGATTAGATGGCAAGGAGAGCGAACGACGGGTCATGATGCAGGAGGAAATGGAGGAATTTCTTGCCATCCGTCTACCGCTGGTTCACGCGACCTTGTTGCAATATCTCAATGAATCGGACTGGGCTGCACGTGCTCAGTTTGTATGCAATTCGGCGGAAGTTGCCCCAAAGATGTCCCGCTATTACACGAGGAACCGAATGTGGAAGATGCCTGCAGGCAGTAGCTTGAACGTGGTGAAGGCCAATGTCGTCAGGCACTCGGGGGACCGGCCAGTCATGGAGGTGCTTTTCAGGGTTAATTCTGATCCGGTGAAGGATGAGGAAGGAAACCTGCTTGCAGAGCAGCCGGCGCCGTATTCCCGGGAGGTCACTTTCATGCTGGATGGGCAGCAATGGAAAATAGACTGGGAGGCATTAGTGCAATACTCTCCGGGTTCCTGGTCGCGTTTTCAATCCGGCTCCGAGGAAGGTGATCTTTCTGGGGAATTCCGTCTTTTTGTCCGCCGGACTACCGTCAGGCTCCAGTCAGGGCGCCCTGTCTGGACCGTGAAGTTTTATCAACCAAGAGAAGATCTCAGTGAAATGTGGCAGCAGAGCCCTCTGCCGGTGGTTGTAGACCGGGACTCGGAGAGCGGTCGGCGCCTGAGTGAGATCCTGGAGCGTGATTCGAGGCAATGGGAACCGGGAGAGTCCAGCCTCTGGCGTGACGATCCGGAAGATCTGCGAAGGGTCCGGGTCAGGCTGTCCTGGAAAACAGGAGAGGGTAACCAGCGGATTCTCAAGGTAGACAAGGTGCTGGCCGGAAACTGGTTGATGAGTGGTTACGAGGAGCCGTTTTCTGATCAGGTGCCCGTCGAGAAGGATGTTGGTGCAGAGTCGAAGGAGACCCTGGAGAGGAGTGCGGAAGGAGGCAGCTGAATTGTGGTTGTGCCGAATGCCTTAATCCCTTTTTCTATCACCCAAGCGCATGGCGGATAATCCATCCAGTTCGACCGATCCTTCCGAGAATCTCCCCAAGGGGATGAGGGTCGTTCGGAAGCGTCGGAAGCGCGGTAATCGATCCCGCCAGACGCTTTTTCTCAAGAAACGGGAGATCCTGCGGGAGATGACTTCTGAAGAGGAAGGGGGGGCTATCAGTGTCAAAGACCAGTTGTCCCGCCTGAAGTCAGCCAAGAAAGCACAGAAAGAGGATAAGCCTGTTGATGAGCGCTGGGGCGATGCGGAGTCCGGTCAGCGCGGAGCACGGATTCTCCTTTGGTCTCTCGCCATTGTGGTCCCCGTTCTTGCCATTATCACGGCATTTGTTCTCACCAGAGGGGAGGAAGGGAATACGAATGCAGAGAACCAGCTTAATTTCAGCTTCAATATTTCAGACGAGAAGGATTTTGAATTGATCGGGCCAAGAGCCTGGTTCGAAGAAAACCCGCACCATTCCTATCTCAGTTCGATCCAGATTCTCGAGAGACTGAATCAATCTGCAGATGGAGTGGTCCCGGATTCGGTATTTCGACGTGAGAATTTTGCCCTGCGGGAGATTGCTGCCCGTGGAATTGGCTGGCTCTCGCATTTTGTAACCGGGGATCCCAGGACATTCAGGTGGAGCATTGCCGATACAGATAACGTCGGCTTTCTTGTGCTGGAGGGATTGCGGGAAGACCAGAGCACATTCCGCTCCTACTTCGTCAAGTCGTCGGAGGGTATCCGGATGGACTGGGCCGCCTCAACTGCCTGGTCCGAAGTCCCTCCGGATAAATTGAGAACGGTTGTTACCGACCGGAACGTTCAGATACGCTGTATTCTGGAAAAACAGCCGCATTTTGACAGTCAGGCGGATGAGAAGCGTTCCTGGTTCCTCATGACCCTGCCGGGTTCGGAGGAACCTCTCTGGGGATTCGCTCCAGCAGGATCTCCTCTTGATGAGGAGCTTCTTGACCTCTTTCATTTCGGCCGGTTTATCCTGGAACGGAAGGATGATGTTCGCGTAATTGCCCGGATTGGAAGGACTGATGCGGGCCTGAAAGAGAATCAGGTTGAGATCCTTGATCTTGTGACGGAGGAATGGGTAGAGCCCTGATCAGGTCCTCTGAAGATACCCACCAGCTTCCCGGGTTTCAGGCCCGCGATTGCTCAAGGGCGGCTTTGAGGGATGTCCGCATGGTTTCCAGCGGTTGTTGACCGGGAAACCATAGTTCGAAGGAGAGCGCTCCCTGGTAGAGAAGGAGGGAATATCCGTTGGCGACCCTGGCACCGACCTGTGACGCCTCGCTCAAAAGGCGTGTCCGGGCTGGATTGTAGATTGTATCGTAGACGAGGTGGTGGGGTTGGAGGCAGGCCGATGGTAAAGGAGAGGGGTCGGTCTGTCGGAGCCCGACAGAGGTAGTATTAATGATCAGGTCGATTTGACCTGACTCTACCATCAAGTCCGGAGAGTCGAGAGAGAAGACCTTGAGCCTCTCTCCAGGGCCTTCCAGACGTTCGCTCTCGAAACAGGGAGACAGGCGGGCGGCCAGTTCCTCTGCCTTGCCCACGCTGCGGTTAACGAGGACAAGTTTCTCACATCCTTCCTGGGCGCACTGGGCGGCAATGGCCTGCCCGGCCCCGCCGCCCGCACCGACCACCATGATACGAAGGTCTTTCACATCCACGAGGAATTCCTCATGAATGGCACGCACGAATCCGGGGCCATCGGTGTTGAGCGCCAGTTTCCGGTCGTCATCGAATAGAATAGTATTTGCGGCTCCCAGAATGGTTGCGGCTCCGTCAATCTCGTCGGCAGCGGCGAGAGCCTCAAACTTGTGGGGAACAGTAATGTTTGCGCCGATGAAATTGAGTTCGTGGAGTCGGTCGAGAGCCCCGGCTACCTCCCCGGCAGGTACTTCGAGACGAATGTAGCGTGAGCCACTGCCGATTTCGTCGAGGGCCGCCTGATGGAGTTGAGGGGAAAGGGAGTGTGCGACCGGAGATCCCAGTACGGCGAGACGCGCCGGGTGCTCCGAGCCCTCGTCAAGGGCCGCACGACTGGCGAGATCATCGAGGGTGTAAACGTCTTTCATTGGTTCTCCGGTTTCAGGCAAGGTCTTCAAGCAGGAGCCTGATTCGCCGAATGGACTCCTCTTTTCCCAGAATGGCAAGCATGTCGTCGAGCCCCGGACCTGCTGCCCGGCGAGAAAGAGCCACCCGCAGGGGGAACATGAGTTTGCCAGGTTTGATCCCATGTGCTTCGGCAGTGGCAGAGATGGAGTCCGCGGGCTGAGACCAGTCGCCTAGTTCTCCGAGGCGATCAGCGAGCTCATTCAGGAGGGTTGAGGCATCACTATTCTTGCGTACCTTACCTAGGATCTCTTCGTCCGCAGGAGGTAATTCAAGGTAGAAGTCGATCATGCCTGCGACTTCGGTGAGAGTCTGGACCTTTTCCTGCACACTGGCAGCCATGGCCTCATAGTCCGCGGTCATGGAGATCCCCGAGCCCCTGACATGAGGCTCCGCGGCAGTGGCAAATTCGGAGGGGGAAAGAGCCATGAGGTGTTGCTGATTGAGCCACTGGCATTTGTCCCAGTCGAAGCGCGAGGGCGCGCGGTTGACGGATTCGAGGGAGAAGCGCTCGACCAGTTCGGCAGAGGAAAAGATCTCGTCGGCATCCTTGGAAGACCATCCGAGCAGGGCGATGAAATTGTTCACCGCGGCCGGAAGGAATCCACGCTCCTGATATTCGTGGACTGCCGCGCCCTGGTCCCGCTTGGACATCTTGCTACCATCCGCGTTCAGAATCAGGGGGATGTGAGCGTAAGCGGGAGGGTCCTGCCCGAGAGCCTCGAAGAGTTGCAGGTGCTTGGGAGTGTTCATGAGGTGATCCTCCCCTCGGATGACGTGGCTCATCTGCATTTCGAGATCGTCCACTACATTGACGAAGTGGAAGACGAAGGAACCATCGGAACGCCTGATTACCATGTCAGGAGTATTGGACTCGTCCCGGTAATCAATAGTGACTTCTCCGCAGACAAGATCCTGCATGGTTACTGGTTTGCGCTCGAACCGAAATCGCCAGGCCCCTTCGTCCTTGTAGACCCGGTCTGCGGCACGAAGATGCTCGAACCACTTCTCGTAAATATCTGTTCGCTGGGACTGGAAGTAGGGTCCACAGGTGCCCCCAGCCTCATGGCCCTCGTCCCAGTCCAGCCCCAGCCACTGCATCCCATTGAAAATGGCCTGGCGTGCCTCCTCGGTGTTTCGGGCCTCGTCGGTGTCTTCGACCCGCAGGATGAAGCTGCCGCCGTGCTTACGGGCAAAGAGCCAGTTGAAGAGCGCAGTTCGGGCTCCTCCCACGTGGAGATATCCGGTGGGGGAGGGGGCGAAACGGGTGCGGACCGGACCTGACATCGGCTTCCTATAGGATGGGCAGTAGTGGGCAGTCAACCGTAGGCAGGCATCTGGAGCGACTGTCAAGGGGGTCCAGATACCTGTTTTTACGTGAAGCTCTTCCGCTGGACGGTGTATTTGCAGTTGACCGCGGATTGCTGACTGCTGACCGTTGATCCCGATGAAAAAGATCAAGCCTCACTGGCAAATCCTGGGTGCGCTGGCGCTGGCGACTCTCGTGGCCCTGATTCTCCGCTCCATTGCAGCTGAGGCGGAGGGAGGGTTCATTGGAGGGTTCGTGGGCTTCTGCGAATTTGTAGGCAAGATCTTCATGAGCCTTCTCAAGATGATCATTGTGCCCCTGATTGTCTCTTCGGTGGTGGCTGGTATTGCGAGCCTGCATGGGATGGCGGGTTTTGGCCGCATGCTCGGAAAGACAGCCGGGTTTTACGCTCTCACCGGGCTCTTCGCGATTCTGGTAGGGCTGTTCATGGTCAACCTCATCAAGCCGGGACTCACCGACGGGAAACCGAATGAGATCATCAAGGAAGCATTCGAGAGTAATGCCGAGAGCGCCTCGGAGGGAACCAGAGAGAAGGTCGCGGCCGCGAGGGCCGAGGCCGAAGGGATCGGACCCGGATCGGGCGGATTCTTCAAGCTGATGGCCAATTTCGTCGAGGGAATGATTCCCACCAACGTGATGAAGGCGGCTTCGGATAACCGCGCGATGCTGGGGCTGATCTTTTTCAGCATTCTCTTTGCGGTGGCGATCACGCGATTGCCCGTGGACAGCATGGGAACGATGCGGGAGTTCTTTCAGTCGCTGAACGATGTCATGATCCTGCTGACGCGCTGGATCATGGCTCTCGCTCCCATCGGGGTCTTCGGGCTTCTTGTCCCGGTGGTCTATCAATCAGGAGGGCAGCTCTTCCTCGTGCTTGGGAAGTATTTTTTCACGGTGCTGGCCTCCCTTCTCATTCACTCGGTGGTGATCATGCCACTCATCCTGCGCTACGTGGGAAAGGTTAGCCCGCTGGCGCATTTCAAGGCCATGCGCACGGCCCTTCTGACCGCGTTCTCGACGGCTTCCTCCTCCGCGACCCTCCCGGTGACCATGCGGGGTGTCCAGGATAATGCCGGGGTCTCCAAGAAAGTGGCCAGCTTTACCCTTCCTCTTGGCGCTACGGTCAACATGAACGGAACCGCACTCTATGAGTGCGTGGCAGTCATCTTCGTGGCCCAGGTGGTTGGGTTCCAGATGGATATTGGCCAGCAGTTCGTGGTAGTGCTGGCGGCCCTGCTCACCAGCATCGGGGTGGCGGGAATCCCCTCCGCGAGTCTGGTGGCGATCTTCATCATTCTCCTGAATTCCGGGATCCCGGGTGCGGAGATTGCGATCATGACCCTGCTTGCAGTGGATCGCCTGCTGGATATGAGCCGCACCGCGGTCAATGTGCTGGGCGACTCCTGTGCGGCGGTGGTGGTGGCAAGGAGTGAGGGCGAGAAGGGGATCCTCGAGGGGCCCCGGCCTCCTGTTCAATCCTCGTGAAAAGGAAGAGGTGCCCAGACGGAACAAACGTACGTAAAAAGGGGAGCCCTAAGGCTCCCCTTTTTCGTTAAGAGAACTTACGATTCGGTAATCGTTAGAGGCCAAATCCAACGTTTACGCCAACGGTGAACTCGTCATCGCCACTGACAGTGTCGCCAAACAGGGCCGAGACATGAGGAGTCACGGTGATGCTGTCGGAGGCGGAGATGGGCAATCCGACCGAGACGCCATAAAAGGTATCGTCGAACTCGTTCCAAGTGCCGACTACGCCATTAACACAGAGGTCAAGGCCACCGAGGTCAACCGACCGACCTGCGGTAATTTCGATGTAGTTATCGCTGGAAAGGGGCCAGTCCTGGTCATAGACGCCGATGCTGACATCCAAGCCAGCCAGTTCTGTGCCCAAGGCCACATAGGGTTCCAGCACATCATCGCCGTTAGCGGCGGTGCCGAAATAGGCGTAGTTGGTTACCCCAACGGTGAGATCGAAGCTGCCGAGAGACTTAGTAGCCGAAGCGCCCACGCGCAGCTCATGGAGGCCTCCTTCAACGTTACTAGTAGTGAGAAGGTCAATCCCGGCATTCAGTTCCAGATCTCCGATCCCGAGTAGAGATCCGCTCCCGGAGAGCCCAATACTGGCGGTGAAGAGGTCATCACCGCGGTTGAGACTTCTGAAGATATACTCGCTGTTGTAACCGACTCCGATACTGACCTCGAGGTCAGAAGAAGCTGCGGGAGCAGGATCATCGCCTGCAGAGGCGAATCCTGTGAGAAGGGCTGTTCCGGCAAGGACAGCAGACTTGATCAAGGTAGTTTGTTTCATAACCGGAATGGTTATACTCGGATCTTAATCATTTGGCAATCCGTAGGATCGTATGACCCGCCGGAGCAGTTAGTGGAGAAGATCCGAGAGCGGCGTGGCAGGATGATAGATCAGTCAATAGACTTCTTTTTCAGGGTTTCGTGCACGAAAAGGGGGAGCCTGACGGCTCCCCCCTTCACGTTAGAGAACTTACGATTTGGCAATCGTTAGAGGCCGAATCCAATGTTGACGCCAACGGTGAACTCGTCATCACCAAAGAAGGTATCTCCGAGGATGGCCGAGGCATGAGGAGTCACAGTGATGTTGTCGGAGGCAGAGATGGGCAGTCCGACCGTGACGCCGTAGTAGGTATCATCGAATTCGTTCCAGGTACCAATTACGCCATGAACGCAGAGGTCAAGTCCCCCGAGGTCCACCGACCGTCCTGCAGTAATTTCAATGTAGTTATCAAGGGTAGGGAACCAGTCCTGGTCATGGACGGCGATGCCGACGTCGAGACCAGCCAACTCCGTGCTCAACCTCACATAGGGTTCCAGCACGTCAGGGTTGGCTGCTGCTGCTCCAAAGTAACTGTAGTTGGTGACCCCGACCGCGAGATCAAAGCTGCCCAGAGATTTTGAGGCCTCCATATTGATGCGCATCTCGTGTGCACCGGCGCTTCCGCCGCCAGCCGTATCTCCGACCGACGGGTTGGAAATTGATCCGGTGAGAAGTTCCAATCCGGCAGAGATGTTGAGGTCCCCTATGCCGAGGAGCGACCCGCTTCCGGAGACGCCAATACCGGCGGTGAAGAGGTCATCAGCGAAGTTGATACTCCGGAAGATATACTCACTGGTGTAACCCACTCCGATATTGACCTCGAGGTCAGAGGAGGGAGCTGCAGGAACAGGATCATCGCCTGCAGAGGCGAATCCCGCGAGAAGGGCTGTTCCGGCAAGGACAGCAGACTTGATCAAGGTAGTTTGTTTCATAACCGAGACGGTTATACCCCTCTCTTAACCATTTGGCAACCCGTAGAATCGTGTGATTCTCAGGCGATCACGGTCGAGCCTTTCAGGAATTTTGGAAGACCAGTCCGGGGGCTGCTAGTATTGAATTTAAAGGCAGAAGAGGGTTGAAGGACGCATAAAGGGGAGCCCACAGGCTCCCCTTTATGCGTCGAAAAATTCCGATTCCATACTTATTCAGAACCCAAAGTCGAGATTCACACCCGCAGTGAACTCGTCATCACCGCTGGTGGTGTCTCCGAAGATGGCCGAGAGATGGGGAGTCACGGTGATGTTGTCGGATGCGGCAATGGGAAGGCCGACCGAGACACCGTAAAAGGTATCATCGAATTCATTCAAGGTGCCGATCACTCCATCCACGCTGAGGGAGAGGTCTCCAAGGTTCACGGATCGGCCCACGGTGATTTCCCAGTAGGGATCGTCAGCATCCTCGGTGTCATAGAGACCGATTCCCACGGAGAGTCCTGCCAGCTCGGTATCAAGTGCCACGTAGGGTTCGAGATTGTCGGCCTGAGCGGTATTGCCGAAGTAGGAATAATTGGTGACCCCGACCGCCAGGTCGAAACTACCCAGTGACTTTGAAGCCTCCATGTTAATACGCATCTCGTGAAGGCTCCGGGCGCTCGTTCGTGATTGGCCAGGATCGGTGTATGTTCCCAGCCAGAGTCCTGCCGATAAGTCGAGGTCACCAAGGCCGAGGAGTGATCCGCTTCCGGAGACTCCGATGCTTGCTTCGAAGAGGTCATCACCGCGGTTTTCTCCACGGAAGACGTATTCGTTTGTGTAGCCCACCCCGAAACCGACCCCGAGGTCAGAGGATGGAGTAATAGTGCACTTGGATGAGGGCTCACCGGAAAAGGCGAGCCCCGCGAGGAGAACTGACCCGGCAAGGACAGCGGACTTTGTAAACGCAGGTTTCTTCATAACTATTTAAAATTTAGTCATATTAAATAAATATGGCAACCCATGATTGCGTGGTGTTGGCACGGCTTCGCGCCGGCCAATTTCCCGATTTTCAGGCGCGGACGAGAGCGGGAGGTGGCGAATCTGTTTTCGAGGGAATACAGATCCTGAATCAATGCGGAAGGACTGGGGTCAGCTTTCCCGGAGCACGTCCCGGCTATTCCACACATACTGCAGGCCGGAGATAATGGTAAGGGCCAGCGAGAGCCAGAGGAAGGAGGGCATCAGGAAGGATTCTGGATTGGCAAGCCGCGCGAGGAAGAAGTCCTGCTGGTCGAGTGCCTCGAGGAAGAGCCAGACGAGTGCAGTGATGCAAAAGCCGATCTGAAAGCCGGTCTTCCATTTGCCGCTCCAGTCAGCGGCAATTACCTTGCCCTTCTCGACGGCGATCTGGCGCAGACCCGTAACGAGGAACTCGCGGGCGAGAATGACCACCACAACCCAGACGGGACAGAAGCGTTGCTCATGTGCGCACAGGAAAATGAATGCGGAGGCAGTGAGGACCTTGTCTGCAATGGGATCCAGCAGCTTGCCGAGGGAGGTTACGAGGTTGAGCCTGCGTGCGAGGTAACCGTCCAGGAAGTCAGTGAGAGCGGCTATGATGAAGGCCAGAAGGGCGATGCCGTAGCCGGTCCTGGTTTCCCACATGAAGGCAACCACGAAGACAGCGGTGAGAACGAGGCGCGAGACGGTGAGGGAGTTCGGGAGATTCAACGAGCCCACTGTGGCGGTAAGTTCACCGGGAGTCCAACAACTTTGCGCGGCCCTACAAACCTGGAACCTCATCCCAAACTATTTTACCGCCTCAGGCCGGGGAAGAAACTGGGGGTCGGTGAGGGTCCGGAGGAAGGCAACCAGGGCCGTTTTTTCCTTTTCGTCGAGGCCAAGACCCTCCCGGGGATGCTTTGCCAGATTGGGATCGAGGGTTGGGCCATGGTGGAGGCCTGAGTCATAGTGTTCAACGACCTCCTCGAGGGTCTGGAAGCGGCCATCGTGCATGTAGGGAGCGGTCAGGGCGATGTTGCGAAGCGAGGGGGTTATGAAGCGGTTGCGATCGGTCGTCCTGCCGGTCACCAGCTCCAGTCCATGGTCCCGCCCGTCAGGGAGTCCATTGTTGTGGAAGCGGTGATTGGTAAAGAGAGCACCGCCGTGGCAGTGGAAGCAATCTGCTCCCTTGAGCCCACGTCGGGGGTCATATTCGGTCATGAAGAGTTCGAAACCCCGTTTTTCCACTGCGGTCAGTTCGGCCTCCCCGCGAGCAGCCCGGTCGAATCGTGAGTCGTAGGAAGTCAGGGTCAGCAGGAATTGCTCAAGGGCAATCCCCAGACGCTTTTCCGTGATCCCGGCGCTGCCGAAAGCGGACTGGAAGAGGGGTCCGTACTTGGCCGCCTCCAGTTCGGCGAAGAGATCTGGCAGGGACTCATGCATCTCGATGGCACTCTGGATTGGGTGGAGGACCTGTTCCCGTAGTGAGGGAGAACTGCCATCCCAGAAGAAGGAACTCTTCCAGGCGAGGTTGAAGAGGGGCATGGAGTTGCGAGTTCCGAGTTCCCCGGTGGCCCCTTCGCTGAAGCGGCGTGGATCTGACAGGGCATGCTCCATCTGGTGACAGGAGGAGCAGGATTGTTTATTGGTGCGGGAGAGGAGTGGGTCGTGAAAGAGTCGTTTTCCGAGGGCGACGCGTTCGTTGGTGAGGGGAGGAGAAGTAGGCAGGTTTGGTAGGGGAAACCCCCGCGCAACCCGGAATCGGTAGGGGCTGCCGACCAGGGGGGCGGGAGAGGAAGAGCCCCGGGGCAGGGGTGTGGATTGAGTCTGGCGGATACCGCGGACCTCGAAGGCGGAGGGCAGCCTCTTTTTCAGCATCACTGCGATTACATCATCCCTGCGGGAGTGGGTGGAAGGATTGGCTTCGACCTGAAGGGGCTTGTTTCCGTTGAAGAGACGATCCAGGTGAACGTCGATGCTGATGACGGCGGAACCGGTCAGGTCGAGTGAGAGAGGGAGATTGAGCGTCGTCCGGTTCCAGGAATTCCCGAGGTGATAGGCGAAGCCCCCTGTGTCTCCGCTCTTGCGCAGGTGGCCTTCCATGGCGAGGAAGATGTAGCCCCCCTGGGGAGTCCAATGCAGGTTGTTGAGGTTCGGATTGAGGGGGTGGTCGGGTGGATACTGGCCCGGATCTGCTTCGTCAGTTGCCTCGTCGAGGCCCAACTGGAGCTGGAGGATTGAGTAATTCCGGTGGGGGAGCTTACCAAGTTGGAGGCGGGTGACCGGTTCCGGACCGGAGGCATCCACGTAGGCGAACCAGTCGTTGCGACGCAGCCAGGCTGGGGAAGTAGCAGGATCACGGCGACCGAGGAGGCGAGGACTGGAGAGAAGGTAGGAGAGGCGGGAAAGTTCTATGGTTTCCCCGGAGGCGGTAACAAGGGCCCCGCTGGGGATGGAGAAAACCCGGCCTTTCCAGAGGTGTCTCAACTCAAGGGAGACCTCGGCCTGCAGAGAAGAGCTGAGAGCAAGGAGGCTGCAGAGCCAGAGAAGCCGTCCGGTCATGGGTTCTCGGGATTGGTGTGGTAAGGATCCCCCTCAGCGGGAGAATCGATTGGTAGAGGTCAGGGTGATCCGTCCACGTCCGGGTGGAGCGAAGATCACGTAGACGGCATGGTTTCCAGGCGGGAGGGCGGTTGCGTCGAAGGCAATGGTGAGCTGGGTGCCGGAGTCGCGACTGACCACGGTGGCAGGGATGCCGGGATTGCCGATTCGGAGTTCCTCGATGACGTTGACAGGAGGAAGAGGCCGTCCCGTGAAGGTGGCGACGAAGTTATCTGAACCTCCGCCGCCGTTGCCGCCTGTCTGGCCGTCTTCAAACTGATTGTCGAAGCCAGTCTGGTCGTAGTCTGCGATACCCGTACGACGCAATCGGTAGAAGCTGGTTGGTTTGCTGGAGGGATCCTCTGTATTAATGGCAGTTGATTCCGCGGTAAACTCCGCACCTTCTTCGGTCCATGTAGTGAGATCGGGAGAGGATTCCAGTTGGTAGGAACCTCCTTCCACCGTGGACCAGGTGAGGACCACGGCATCCTCTTCCCGTTTCAGGCTGCTGATGCCGTGCTGTCTGCTGGGGCCTCCGGCAAAGGACCTGACTGCTCCAGCTGGGATGCTGCTGGTTGTGCCGCCGCTGGGTGTGCCGTAGAAGTTGCGCCCGATATTGTAGGGGAACATCGGGGTGCCGTCCGCCTCGATGGTGGTGAAGTAGGCCCAGACTCCTCCCGGGAACTCCGGGGTGACACAGAAGCGGCCGTTGTATTCGTCGAGGTCGAAGTTCACGCCCTGTCTCAGGCCGAAATCGCCCATGTAGGCATAGTCTTCGAGGTAGTGACCGAGAATGTAGGCGGCGCTGACCGCTGGGCCGTATTGATTTCTAGCGAGGGTGGTGGTGCGCCCCTGCAACCGGTTGGCCCACTGTGGGAGGGTGGTTCTCCCGGTCCGGTTCAGGTTGGTGGAGCCGTTGCTGCCGTCACGCTTCTGGTAGCCGCTGGTCATGCGCCGCACAGGAGAACCCGGATCCTCGGGATCATCGTATCCGTAGGGGCCGTAGATCGGGTGCCCGTCAGAAACCCATCCCAGGACCGGAGAATGCCTGCCGTTGAAGCTCTCAGTGTAAACATTGGTCACGGGATCATAGTCGACACTGTCGCCAAGAAGGTGGCGGATGGCGGGGGCGTTGGCATGGTAGTGGTGGAGGTTGCCTGCCTGATGTGCGTTGGCGGAGTCGAAGGTGACTCCCTCGTTGACAAAGGCATCGCGGTTCCAGATCCCGTCTCCGCGTCCACCTCCAAGGGGGCTTCCATCACTGCTACTACTGTTGATGTAGGAGAAGGTATCGGTGGCGTCAAAGAGCGCGATACCATCGACGAAGTAGCCAATGGAACCAAATCCTGTAGTTACGGTACCATTGAAGGCGGTGGGCCTGCGTGGGATGCGGTAGATGGTGGCGGTGTTTCCCGGAAAGTTGGGAAAGTTGCGGGTCTTGGCCTCGTTCAAATACCACGGTCCCATGACATGGAAGCCCAGTCCGCTCGTTTTTATGTATATCCATCTGCTATCGTGATGGATCTCATGAACCCCGGCGTAGGTCGGAGAGGACTGGGTCCCCCGCCCCCGGCTCCAGGTAGTTGAGGTGCGACCTGTGGCCTCGTTTTCCTTACTAGTGAAGATGCGCGCGTATTTTCCGCTCTGTGTGGTATACCAGGAATTCAGTTGTGGTTCTGCCCCGGCAGTCAGGGGCAGGATTGCCAGAATAGGAGGGAGGCACCGGATGAAATATGGTCTGAGAGTTCGCGGGATCATGGGGAGCAGCCGGGAGAAGTTATCTGCTGCATGAGAGACTGACGCGGTGGCGGATTCGATGGTTACCGGGGAGTAGGTTCAATGGATCCCAATTCTGACCGTCTATTCGCCTGTGATTTTGAAGTGGTCCACAAAGGACTGAAGGCTCTTCACGGCTTCCAGTTCATTTTCTATTGCAGTGATCTGTGCGAATTGACGTGTTCGTTGTGCTTCATCCCGGATAACCCCGAGTTTCTGCACATAGGATTTCCGAGCAGTCTCCATCACTTGGGCATATTCCTTGTCGAGATTCTGCTGCTCCCGGAGATGGGAATTGCATACCGAGGCGATTTCGGCGGGAAGAGGAGGGAAGCGTCCTTCCTCGTCGATGCGTCCATCCTTCGCTATCTTGGCCTTGGCCTGCTGGTAGACAAGAGAGTAGCGGCCCCGGTTCTGGAGAGCGAGATTGTTGTACCACTTCTCGAGTGCAGAGTTCATGTCAGTGCCATTGCTCCTGAGAAGTTTCAGGAACTTTTCCCGGGTGCTGGACAGGTTCACCGAGCACTGGTTCCGTATCTTGGTCCAAGAATCGGGGGGTTCCGTGGAAGACGGCTCTCTGGAAAATTGATCCTTGCTCCATTCGATGACGAGCGCGGGAAGTTCAAGGGTGGGATCGTGATTATCCCATCCCGCAGGCTCGCCGGTTTTGAAGCAGAGGGCAGTGGCCATGGGGTCCGGGGATTGCGCTGCTGCAGACCAGGCGGTGAAGGACCAGGGCTCCTTGGTTATCCACTGCCATGAGTCCTCTGAGAAGTAGCCCCCGAGCCATGCCGAAGCGCTTTCCGGCAGGGAGATGCCGAGGACTCGCTTGAGATAGTCGTGCTCAGCCTGGTCTCCTGGAACTGCCAGATGGCCATTGGCTTCCCGCGCGAGGTCCCGGGCTTTTTCCCAGCCCAGTTTCCGCTCCAGGACGAGATAGTGGCGTTCTCCGCTGGTAACCGTTCCAGGCGGGAATGCCGGCACACGCTGGTCGATCGAAAGATTGAAGCGCTGGAGTTGGGCATTCAGAGAGCCCGGGTTCTTCCCGTCTGGGTGCCATTGCAGAAAAAATGGATACTTGGTTCTGCCAGAGGTCGCCCGGATCGTGCCGCTGCCGCTCATGCTGAGGTAACGGCCGCTTGCCTCGGTGGGTGTACTCAGAGGGGAGGTAGATCCATCAACCCAGCCCCAGCTCTTGGAGCCCGTCATTCCGCCTCCGAGCCACGTGGTCTTGCCTTCAGGGAGCTTGGCGGCCAGGGCGGAGCGCTCTTTGTCATTTTGAAGGGTGGCGAGATGAGCGCCATGGGATTCCGCGAACTTGCTTGCGTCGCTCCAGGTCATGGCTGACCGGACGAAATAGATCTTCCGGTCTGACAGGTTCCAGGTGCCTTCGGGGAAGCGGCTCCGGTCCCCGCGGAGTAACTGTTCCTTGAGATCATAGAGAGTCCATTCGCGTGGTTGGGGGGCAACTGGTTGTGATGGCCTGTCCCTCGAAGGTTCCGGGTCGTTTCTGAGGTCGGCCCAGGGGTTCTCCCTGACTTGCGAGATTTCTGCATCCTCCAGCTGCTTAGCTCGTTTCTTGTCCTGAGCTCGTTGCTCTTTTTTCTGGTTGAAGGCGGACCAGACGGAGAGGAGTGCCACCATGAGGATGCCAATAATCAGAATCTTTACCGCGATGAGGCGGTTGTAGCGCCGGGACTCGGTCGCTGCCATTGCAGCAAGAGTCTCATTCTGCTGGGCCGCCCGCTGACGAGACTCCCCGGTTTCTTCGGAAGTCTGCAGAGAGGTTGATTGCTCGCTACCGCCTCCGGTCATCAGGCTGCTCCTGCCCAGGTCAGAGAGAAGGGGTTTGAGTGCTTCCGCCAACTCCCGGGCATTTTTGAAACGCATGCCCGGTGAGGGATGCATGGCACGGCGAAGGATTCTGTCGAACCGGGAATCAAGTTTCTGGGCGCTGCTTTGCGACAGGAGAGTGGTGCCCCCGTCTGGAAGTTCTCCGGTCAGGAGTTCATGAAGAAGTGCTCCCACGGAGTAGACATCAGAGCGCTGGTTGGCCTCAGACGGGTCCTCTATCGCTTCCGGGGAGGCGTATTGAAGGGCCTTATGGTCGAGTCCGGTTGAGGATTGTGCGTGGTCGGTGCCCTGGTGGGCCAGGCCGAAGTCTCCAATGCGAGGCTCCAGGTTGGAACCGATCAGGATGTTGTCGGGTTTGATGGCCCGGTGAACAATTCCGGCCTCGTGGGCGTGAGCCAGTCCCTCGCAGATCGCCAGAATGAGCTTCAGCGCGGTTTCCTGATCGATGGCCTCACCCTTGGTCGAACGCCTGAGGGATTTCCCGTCCACAAAATCCATAACCAGATAAAGATAGCCACCGGTCTCACCGAAATCGTGGACCCCGATCAGGTTGGGGTGGCGTAGTTTGGCCATGGCCCTCGCTTCCTTCTCGAAACGAGTTCTGCGAGCTCCCTGGTTACCCGGCATGACCTTGATGGCAACATCGCGATCAAGGGATTTCTGGCGGGCCAGGTAGACAGCGCTGTTACGGGTGCAGGCAAGCAGCTGTTTGACGGTAAAGGAGGACAGGAGGGAGCTGAGCTCCTCTGGCTGTGGAGCCTTGAATGAGCCGTCGCTCGCCCTGTGCTTATCCGCCATATCTTGAAGGGGTGACAGGCTCGTAAGGGTTGGAGCCGTTCACTCTATAGGTCAAGTTTAACCCCTCCACAGGAAAAATCGATAACCGGATTACCCAAATGCCCTCCCCTGTCGCATGGTTGCGACTGGAACGTGGACGTGAAAAAGCCGCCGGGGAAGCCCTCGGCGGCTCTGTATGAGAGAGTCCGGGCCGGGGATTATTCGAGGGGCTTGACCTTGACGCTGCGGATGTGGACCTCACTGCCGGGATCGTGGCACTGGATTGCGAAGGTGCCGCTATCGAGGAAGCGGTCGAAGCCACCGCGTTCGGCCTTGGTGGGGCCCCCCTCGGGTTGCGTATACTCGATCGTGGTCTTACCGTTAACCTTGATGGTGATGGTCTTGCCCTTGACCGCGATGTGGTAGTCAAACCACTCGTCGTCCTTGTGGGGTGCGTTGTTCATGACATTACGCACGCCGTAGAGGCTTCCGGTTTTCTTGGGATCGCCCTGGGTGGCGTTGATCTGTGCTTCAAACCCTTTCTTCGGCCATCCGTCTTTCTGAAACTTGGTATGGAAATAGAATCCGGCATTGGCACCCTTCTTGGTAAGCACTTGGAGTTTGGCTTCGAAGTTCTTGAAGTTGGCCTTGTTGACCTTGCCGCTGTAGAAGAGATGGGAACGCGGGCCCTTTACGATAATCTTTCCATCGCTCACTTTCCAGGAGTCGGGTGATTCATTGATGGTCCACCCATCAAGGTTCTTGCCGTTGAAGAGTTCATAGAAACCATCCTGGTCCTTGGACTTGTGATGGTCAGCCAGGACGAGACCGGGCATCATGGCGGTGAGTGCAAGTGCGCTGAGCAGTTTCATGGTGCATTTGTGATAGGGGGCTGCGGGGGACTTGGCAATGCCAATAGGCGCTGTCTTGCGGACCTCAGGGCGATGTTATTTCTCCAATCCCCCGCGTCTGCGTTTGTCTTCTTCTTTCCGTCTGCGCTCTCGCTCGGCCTTTTCCCTGGCGATACGTTCCTCGAGCTCCCGGTTGGCCCGTTGCATTGGAGATTCGTTTGTCCGGCCGGGTGCGGAGGCGGGGCTGTTCTTTACGCCCGCCCGGGCATCGCCGAGGCTGATTCCCAGCACGAAGGGCCCCGCGGACTTTTGACCTGATTCGATGCTTACGGACTTGATGGGTTTGCCGGGTTGGGGATTGAGGATTTCGATTTCATAGATGGCCGTCTGATTGCCGCTTTCCCGCCTTTTGCCGCGCCAGATGCGACTGGCTCCGGCAATATCTCTTGAAGCATACCAGTCTGCGATGTGGTGACGATAGAGGAGGGGGAAGGGCTCGGAACGGCTTTCATCGAGATAGGTAAGGGTGACCTGGGCGACCGTAGCCCCCTCTTTTTCCCAGTAGCTCCAGATCAGACCTCCCACGAGGTAGAGCGCTCCGGCCTTCTGGTAAACCGGAATACCCCTCACGGCGAAGGGCCACTTCCGCTCGTAGTAGTCGTTCATGTCCCTTCCCCCGAGGCGGGAATTGGATTCAGGGTAGATCCCGGAGTTGAGTTGCAGGATCCCATCGATTTTATATTTCATCCCATGAAGTGAGCGGTAGCGCGTAAAGGCAGGAGCGATCTGGCTTGCGGAGCTTCCGACCCAAGTCGCGCTATTCGGTTGGGCATTGTAGAAGGGTTCAAGATTGACCTGCCGGAGCGCTAGAAAGGGAGCGAGTTCCTCATCAATTTCATCGGTTTTGGACCCGGTGCCGAGCCGGCTCTGGCGGAGCTTCAGGAGTAAGGTGCGATAGGTATCCTGCACATCGATGAGTGTGGATACGACCCGGGCCTGCAGCTGTTTTCGCGGACCTCTCAGTTCGGAAGGCACGAAGCCATCGCTGATGATAGCCTGGGGAGAGAGATAACCTTTAGGCCACTGAAGAGCTGCGATGCGTTCGCGTTCCTCTCTGAGGTGAGTGACCGCAGTGCTTTCCGGGTCCTTCCCGGCCTTCTCGAGGAGTTGGTCGATTCGCCCGTCATAAGAGCGGAACCAGCTTGCGAGGCGATCTTCGAGTGTTTTCCGATATTGTTGCTGAAGGCGTGCGAGTTGCGGGTCCTCGGGTAGCATCTCGGAGGGAGGAGGTTGCTGCGGGCTGAGTTGATTCCTGTTCCGGGGGGCGCTTTGATCTTTACCCTCAAAGTTGAAGTTTCTGCGGCGGAAGCGCACCTTCTGCCCTTTCTGATCCCGTCCTTCGAGCCAGGGTTCACGCCAGCGGAGAGTCCAGCTGCCTTCATTTTCCGGGCGGATGACATGAAGTTCACCGTTCCCGGTAGTGGAAAATGTTCCCTCTGTCTGTTTTTGGTCATCAAGCACCCGGACGACCGATCCTTTCTCAAAAATCAGATGGACCGCGCTTGCGCCTGCAGGGCCGAAGCGCAGGACCCATTCTCCATCGGGAGGGCGGGCGAGGACCTTGAAGGGACTCGCTCCGAGCCATTCGATCCAGTGAATTTCACTCTCAAAGAGCCTGTTGCCGGGAAGGACGTTTTCCCGCCGCAGGGTTTCCACACTTTTCTGGTGAAGCTGTTTCACCGCATTGGCATGTCGATACTCAAGCTGTCCCTGATGATCAAAGGAGTAG
>PAQU01000078.1 GCA_002709395.1 Roseibacillus sp.
CACGAATTCCGGTCAAATTCTCCCTCCCGGTGGAGCTCCTTCCAGCCGCCCCTGGAAACTCCCTGCATTGGTCTAATCTCCTCCCCGGCACGGCATTACCCTGCCCTCCATGGGAACTTTTTTCGGAACCCGCAGGGTTCCTGAAAGAGGCCTTCCCGAAAATTTCCCCTTTCCAAAACCGCCTTCCGCCGCGTATGTGCCATCCCCGGATGGCAAAAACCCTCATCATAGCGGAGAAGCCCTCGGTCATGACTGACCTCTCCCGCGCCCTCGCCAAGCATCTCGGCAAGTTCGAGAAAAAGGGGAAATCCCTCGATTCACGATACTTCGAAAACGAGGAGTCCATCATCACCTCCGCGGTCGGCCATCTCGTTGAACTCAAGATGCCCACCGGCCCGAACGGGAAAAACCTGCCTTGGAAGTTCGACGTCCTTCCCGCTATTCCACGAACCTTCGAACTGCAGCCCATTGAAAAAACAGAAGGCCGCCTTCGGCATGTCCTAAAGCACGCCCGTCGCAAGGACGTCGACCTTATCGTCAATGCCTGCGATGCTGGTAGGGAAGGTGAGCTCATCTTCCAGTATATCCTCGACATCGGAAATATCGACAAGCCGGTCAAGCGGCTCTGGATGCAGTCCATGACCACCGGTTCCATCCAGCAGGCCTGGGATGACCTGCGCGCCGGAAAGGACATGAACAACCTCGCTGATGCTGCCAAGTGCCGCTCCGAGTCCGACTGGCTGGTTGGTCTCAACTCCACCCGGGCCCTCACCTGTTTCCGTTCCCGTCACGGGGGATTCAACATAACCGCGGCTGGCCGCGTGCAGACTCCCACCCTGGCCATCCTTGCCAAGCGCGAACGCGAAATCGCGGCCTTCAAGCCCACGCCCTACGCCGAGGTCCACGCCGACTTTGGTGTCGAAGCGGGAGAATACCCCGGCAAATGGATCGACCCCGCCTGGAAGAAGGACGAGGGCAATCCCCACTCCCGTCGTGAACGCATCTGGGACCTGGAGACCGCGAGGACCATTCACAACCGCTGCGAGGGCAGGACCGGAACCGTTCAAGAGGAAAAGAAGCCCACCAGGCAGATCGCCCCCCAGCTCTACGACCTCACCACCCTGCAACGCGAGGCTCCCTTCACTGCCAAGAACACCCTCGGCCTGGCCCAGGCTCTCTATGAGAGGCACAAGATGCTCACCTACCCCCGGACCGATTCACGCTATCTCCCCGAGGACTACCTGGCCAATGTCATTCAGACCACCCGGGAACTGGCGAAATCAAACCATCCCGTTGCCAAGTGGGCTGCGGACTCCCTCGAGAACGACCGCATCAAGTTCCAGAAGCGTGTTTTCAACAACGCCAAGGTCTCCGACCACTTCGCCATCATCCCGACCGGTCGCGTCGTCAAGATCAATGAGGCCGAGGAGAAACTCTACGACATGGTCGTAAAGCGCTTTATCGCGGTCTTCTTCCCGCACGCCGAATTCGAGGTTACCAAGCGCCTGACCACCATAAACCACTCTGAGCCGAGTACCATCATCATCCCCAGCTCCACGGAACCGGTAGAAAGTTCCTCGGACACATTCCAAACCGATGGCAAGATCCTCACCAACCCCGGCTGGCTCGCCGTCTACGGGCGGAGCGTCGGAGTCGCCTCCGGCAAGGACGAACTGATCCCCGTCAACGAAGGTGAAAATGCCGAGGCCAGGGACATCCAGCTCGAGGAAAAGGAAACCAACCCTCCTGCTCGCTTCACCGAATCCACTCTCCTTTCCGCCATGGAGGGCGCTGGTAAGCTTGTCGAGGACGAGGATCTCCGGGAAGCCATGGCCGAACGCGGTCTCGGCACCCCCGCGACCCGTGCGGCCACCATCGAGGGACTCCTCCGACAGAAATACCTCGCCCGCGACGGCCGCGACCTCAACGTCACCGGGAAGGGCCTTCGCCTCATTGAGCTCCTTGAGGAAATGGATATCAAGCCCCTCACCTCCCCTTCCATGACCGGGGACTGGGAAGCTAAGCTACGCCAGATGGAACAAGGTCAACTCGACCGGGAAACCTTCATGGGTGAGATCACGACCTTCACCGAGAATGTCGTGAAAAAGGCCCGGGCCCATTACGACGAGGCCGTCTCCCGCTCTTTCCCTGCCCTGAGGTGCGTCTGTCCGGAATGCGGCGTTCCCGAACTCAAGCAGACTGACGCCACCTACGAATGCGAGGAACCTGAGTGCAAATTCCGCATTTCCAAGTACATCGCCGGACGACGCCTCAGCGAGGAGGAAGCCCGGGAGCTCTTTACTTCCAAGTTCCTTGGGCCCCGCGAGGGCTTCATCTCGCGCTTCAACAAACCCTTCGAGGCAGCCATCGAACTGGTCCAGGCCGTCAGCAAGACCGGCAAGAAAGGCCGCTTCAAGACCAACTTTGTCTTCGAGCAGGATGAACCGGAGGAGCTCTCCGACGATCAGATCGTGGCTCAGATCACTCATGGAGACGCACAGCATGACCTCTACGAGACGGACAAGAGTTACCTCGTCCCCTCCCTGAAGACCGACAAGGAGCCCGAGGGCATCAAGTTCTCCAAGGCCATCCTGTCCGCCGAGATTCCCCGCGAAGCCGCCATCCGGATACTCAGTGGGGAGAAGAGTGAACTCCTCAAGGGATTTGTCTCCAGGCGAACCAAGCGTCCCTTCGACGCCTTCCTCCGCTACGATTTCGAGCAGGGCCGCCCAACCTTTGAATTTCCTCCGCGCAAGAAAAGCGCAGGCAAGAAAGCCGCCAAGAAAAAGACCGCAAAGAAGGAATAGACTCTGACGTGGCCAAACTCCCTCTTGGGCCACGTTTGAAACCACCAGCAGCTCTCGCAGGTTCACCCTTGCGAGTCGGCCCCACCCGCTCCCCGCGGGTGGGGCTTTTTAAAGGGCCGCACCCAATGGACCCTCGACTCCCCGGCTGATTCCCCTAGGATTCCCCCGTGCTCCGCTTTCGGCTCTTCGGATTTCCTGTCACGGTGCAACCCTTGCACTGGCTCGTCCTGGCATTACTCTCCGGCGGACTCCTGCAGCTCAACGACCGGGAGACGCTGCTTTACATTCTGCTCTTCATGGTGGCGGGCTTTCTCTCCATCCTGATCCACGAACTGGGCCATGCCCTCACAATGCGCCGGTTCGGCTGCCGGCAGGTGGCCATCGTCCTCCACGGCACGGGCGGGGTAGCGATCTCCCAGGGGGGCCAGTTCTCCCGCGGGCAGGATATCCTGGTCAGCCTCGCAGGCCCGGTCCTGCAGGCTACCTGCGGCATCGCGGTTCTTTTCCTGATGGCACCTGGCAAGGGCACCTGGCCACCCATCCTCGACCTGCTTCTGTTAAATTTCGTCTATGTAAGCCTGTTCTGGGCCATCCTGAACCTCATTCCAGTCTATCCCCTCGATGGAGGACAGATCCTCAAGGGAGCCCTTGGTCCCCGTCGCATCCAGCTCACCCTCAGGATCAGTATCGCCTTGGCAGTAATAATCGGGATCCTGTTGTACCGCGCGACCAGTAGCCTTCTGTTTCCCATGCTCCTCGGTTTCCTTGCCTGGCAGAACTACCAGATGCTGACCCATGCCCGGAACCAACGCGGGTGGTGACAAGGCTCGACCTAGAAAAATACCAGACGAGCCCCGGCAATCAGGGCAAAGAGGATCACGAGCCACTCGAAGAGGCGCTGCGAGACGGCGTGGACGAGGTGCCGGCCCAGGTAGATTCCCAGCAGGATCACTGGCACGAGCTTGAGGTTGAAGAGCAGGCTCTCCCCGTTGATATAGCTCATTCCCCCGAGAAAGGGAGCCTTGAGGATGTTAACCAGAAGAAAGAAGCGGGCTCCCACCCCGATGAGCTCAAGCTTCTCAAAGCGGCGGGAGAGCAGGTAGAGCTGGAAGATCGGTCCCGCGGCATTGGCCACCATCGTCGCAGTACCGGCCGCAAAGCCAGCGGCCAGCCCTGCCTCCCGGGAATGGGCCAGCTGTTCGAAGCGCTCCTGCCCGAACCGTCGGAAGAGCTGCAATCCCACCATCACCATGATGATCCCCCCGATGATCGAGCGCGCCGAGTCCTCGGGCATCCAGTCGAGAAAGAAGTAGCCCGCCACACATCCCAGCAGGGTGGGCGGCAGGATTCTCCAGACCGGGGTCCAGGAAGCGTATCTCCGGAAAAACGGGTAGACCGAGATATCGGCGAGAATCAGCATGGGAAGCAGGATTCCCACCGAGGGCTTCCCGAAGAGATCCACCATGATACAGACCGCCACGAGCCCTATTCCCCCGAAGCCGGTCTTGGAAATGCCCACCGCCAGCGCGGCAACAATCGCCCAGGTCCACCCGGCCGCCGACAACTCAATCTCCATGCGCGGCTGATTGTGGCCCCGGAATCATGAGAGACAAGCACACCCGCCTCATTCCCCCCAATCCACAATCTGTAATCTTGGTTCTGGACTATCAGCCCTCTCCTCTTAACTTCCGCGGCCATGAAAATCGTCGTCGCCTATTCCGGAGGACTGGACACCTCCGTCCTGCTGACCTGGTTGAAGGAGACCTATAACGCGGATGTGATTGCCTTCTGCGCGGACGTTGGCCAGGGAGAAGAACTGGACGGCCTTGAGGAAAAGGCCCTCAACACCGGGGCCAGCAAGTGCTTTATCGGCGACATGCGGGAGGAATTCGCCCGCGATTACATCTTCCCCATGTTCCAGGCCAATGCGGTCTACGAGGGCCGCTATCTNCTCGGCACCTCCATCGCCCGTCCCTGNATCGCCAAGGGAATGCTGGACATCGCCCTCCAGGAGGGTGCGGATGCCATGGCCCACGGGGCCACCGGCAAGGGCAATGACCAGGTTCGTTTCGAACTGAGCGCTGCCAGCCTCGCCCCGCAGGTGGAAGTCATCGCCCCNTGGCGCCAGGAACGCTTCCGCGAACAGTTCCCCGGACGTAGCGAAATGATCGCCTACGCCGAGGCCCANGACATCCCGATCCANGCCTCCCTCAAGAAGCCCTACTCCATGGACCGCAACCTCCTGCACATCTCCTTCGAGGCGGGGATGCTGGAAGATCCCTGGTATGACGGAACCACGGAAGCCGACCGCGGAATGTATGTCCTCTCGGTCTCCCCCGAGGAAGCACCCGACCAGCCCCTCTACCTGCAACTCCTCTTTGAGAAGGGCAATGCCATCGGCTTCCAGTGCGAGGGCCAGGACGAAGTCCTCGCCAGCCTGCCGGATGTTTCCATCGAGGGTGAACGCGACGGATATGCCCTCCTCTCACCCTATGGCATCATGCGCGTGCTCAANACCCTCGGGGGTCAGCANGGGGTCGGCCGGGTNGATATCGTGGAAAACAGGTTCGTGGGCATGAAGTCCCGCGGCATCTANGAGACTCCCGGAGGCACCATTCTGCTGGCGGCTCATCGCGATCTCGAAACCCTCACCATGGACCGGGAAGCCATGCAGGTCCGGGACAGTCTCATTCCCAAGTATGCCCANCTGGTCTACAATGGATTCTGGTTTGCCCCCGAACGCCTCGCCCTGCAGGCCCTCGTGACCGAGACCCAGAAGACNGTGAGCGGGGAGGTGCGACTCAAGCTCTACAAGGGCAACGTCATGAACGCAGGCCGCCGCTCCCCCCTGTCNCTCTACAGCGAGGATGTNGCAACCATGGAGGGAGGCGCCGAGCATGCCTACAANCAGGANGATGCCTCCGGGTTCATCTCCCTCAANGCCCTGCGCCTGAAGGCAAACGCNCGACAGAANAGCTAACCNCNCCCTGCCTCTCTCCTTTCAGCTGCAGGCNTNNCTTCTCAGGCCACCGCCAGGTTCATGATATCCTCCTGGGTGGCTCCCTTGACGTCGGTGATCTCACCCGTCANNCGTCCCTCGTGCATCACCAGCACCCGGTCNGCCATCCCNAGAACCTCCGGCAANTCCGANCTGATCATGATGATNGCCTTCCCCTNGGCGGCCAGTTCCTGGATCAGCAGGTAAATCTCATATTTCGCACCAACGTCGATGCCCCGGGTGGGCTCGTCAAAGATGATCACCTCACAGTTACGCTGCANCCACTTGGCCAGCACCACCTTCTGCTGNTTCCCTCCNGAGAGATTCTGCGCCANCTCCTCCTGGTNCGGAATCTTGATCCNGAGNGANTCGACNAAANTCCCGAANCNCCNGCGCTCTTNCCTGCTGCTNACNAATCCCCAGCGGGCNAACTGNCCGAGATTGGGAAGNCCGAANTTCTCNCGNACCGAGTGAATCAGGACCAGCCCCTGGCTNTTGCGGTCCTCGGTGAGCAAACCAATACCCGCCCGGATGGCATGGCGCGGGCTGGGAAGTTGCAACGGCTTCCCATCCAGGGAAATCGATCCGGCATCAGGNCGATCNGCCCCGAAGAGCAGGCGCACGGTCTCGGTACGCCCCGCCCCCACCAGTCCGGTCAGGGCCAGGATTTCCCCCGCGCGGACGGAGAAGGAAANATCCCGAACCACCGAACCCCGGGTCAATCCNGAAACCACCAGCCGTTCCTCTCCGATATCTGGGGTGTGCGAGGGAAACTCATTCTCCAGCTTGCGCCCCACCATCAGTTCAATCAGGGCTTCCCGGTCAAGCTCACCGACAGGCCTCGTCTCCACATGCTCACCATCCCGCAACACCATGATCCGGTCGGAGATCTCGTAGACTTCCTCCAACCGGTGGCTGATNTAGATGATCCCNAGTCCCTGGTCCCTCAATTCCCGCACGATATCCAGGAGACGCTCNACCTCCNGGGGTGTCAGGGTNGCACTGGGTTCATCCATCACGAGGATCCGGGCGTCCTGNGANAGNGCCTTNGCNATCTCGACGACCTGCTGCTGCGCCACGGTCATCTCGGAACAACGCTGCTCCGGGTCAATCACCGTCCCNAGNCGNTCGAAGAGCTCCATGGCCCTGCGACGCTCCTCTCCCGCATCGACAAATCCCCCCCTCGTTTTCTCCTGGCCGAGGAAGATATTCTCACGGGCACTCAGATGAGGCACCAGGTTGAACTCCTGGTAGATGATCCCGATCCCGGCGGCCTGNCTGGCATGNGGCGTNGAGAGGTCCACCGGCTCTCCCTTCACCAGAACCCTGCCTGCGGTCGGACNGTGGGCGCCTCCGAGAANCTTGATCAGGGTGCTCTTCCCCGCCCCGTTTTCNCCGAGCAGGGCAAGGACTTCCCCCGGGTGAAGAGTCAGATCCACCCCCTTGAGGGCCTGGACCCCGGGGAAGGATTTGTCGATCCCCCTCATCTCGAGGAAGGGGACCGATTCGGATGGAGACGCAGTGGCCATTGGTCAAAATCACCCCGGCCTGGACTCCCGGCGCGCGAGCCGCGGCCCTCAGTTGCTGAGAATCTTCAGCAACTCGACTTCAAAAACGAGCATTCCCTTGGGTGCCGTGGGGGGAGGAGCAGNTCCATAGGCCATGTTCTGGGGAACCCAGATCCGGCGCGTCTCTCCCTCNACCATCATCTGTACTCCCTCGGTGAAGCCCTTGATCGTCCGCTTCAGCGGCAAGGTCTTCGGACGCTCGGAAGGAAGGGTGCTATCCACTACCTTCCCATCCGTGGTCCAGACCGTGTAATGCACCTGCACGTTATCCGTGGGCTTTGGCTTCGCCTCCCCGGTCCCGGCCTTGACCACCTTGGTCGAGACTCCCGAAGGATTGGCCGNAGCGTCCTCCGGTGCCGCGGTCAGGTTCTCCGGCGTAGGATGGGGACGGAGGATCTTGATGAGCTCGATGTCGAAACAAAGTTGGCCCAGAGGACGCCCTGGACGCTTGCCGTCCTCTCCAATGGGAGGGAGTTCCCCCTCCAGTTTCCCGTAGGCCAGTTCACCCGGAATCCAGAAGCGGCGCTTTTCGCCTTCCACCATCAGCTGGACTCCCTCGGTCCAACCCTTGATCACTCCGTTGAGTGGAAAAGTAGCAGGCACTCCCCGGTTCAGGGAACTGTCGAAATTATAACCATCCGTCTGCCACCCGGAGTAGTGAACCCGGACCCTCTCGGTGGCGGTNGGATGACTTGTTCCGGTCCCCTTGGTCAGGACCTTGGAATAGANCCCCGATTCCGTCTTCTCNGCANCCTCTGGCGGAGCAGCTACATCCTCTGGCGCAGGTTGCGTCTTGGGGGCGGNNGGCTGGGGCNCGGGCGGGGTGACNACCTTTGGAGGAGNNGCNGGGGTTGCCGGAGCCTCAGTNGGCGCAGGTTCTGCANGTTCTGCAGGNTCTGCNGGCTCTGCNGGCTCTGCNGGCTCTGCNGGCTCTGCGGGCTCTGCGGGCAGGCGCCGGAGCCGGGGCGGGCGCTGATTCATCCTGAGCGGAAATCCCCGTGCTGAGTGCAGCAAGGGCGATGAACTGAATGAGAATTCCTTTCTTCATGGCGAGGGGCAAAAGTAGATCTGACACCCCTTCTGTCAACCGTGCAGAACACCCCGCGCCCTGCCCTGCAGGAATTTCGGGGCCTACTGGCCTTCAGGTTTCTCCACGCACCATGCCACCGCCCGGGCCAGCATTTCATTGAAGCCCGCCTGCTCAAAATCGCTCACGTGCCCCAGCGAGGTATAAAACGTCCTGCCCCCATCACTGCGACTGAAAGTCCATGCCAGGGGCTCGGCACGATCGACACCCTCAACCTCCCCCATCAAAAGGACCTTCTGTCCCGGGCGGGTCGGGGTGTTGATGTAAAGTGATCCTCCACTCTCAAAGCGCAGCGGCGTCCCATTCCCGAGAAAGGGCGCGGCCTTTTCCAGCGACCAGACCCTGGTTTTGAACTTGTTCCCATGGTGCCCACTGTAACTCCCTCCGATCACCTCGGCATCCCATTTCTCCCACACTGCATGTCCATCAGGAGCAGGCTTTCCACGCAACGAGAACGCATGGCTTGCAGTCCGGATTCCCACTACCGGTTTACCTGCCTGCACATGTTCCCGGATGAGTTTCAGGTCCTTCTCCGGGAGAGCCCTCCTCCGCACGCTGACAAAAAGCACATCGGCATCCTTCACTGCCTCAATGCCGCGAAATCGATTCCGCTCTTCACCTTCCGGATCAGCATAGACAAACGTGCTGCGAAATCCCGAGGAGAGATACCTGGCCGCAAAGACCGGCAGGGTTTCCCGGGTCCGGTACTCGCGCTCTCCCACCAGGAAAACAATGTGCCGGCGGGGATCTGTTTTAAACCGATAGGGGGCCCCGCCGAGGATCTGGTCACTGGTCACAGTTGGACAAACATACTTCTCAATATGCTCCACGATCAGGTCCGTTCCCTGAAAGTGACTGACCTTCGGCTCCATCTCCGGGTTGTACATCGTATCGGTGAGATCCCGCATGAGAACCACGTTCTTCCCGTTCCTTGCCATCTGGCGTAGCCCGAAGGGTCGCCCCAGGACACACATGTTGGTGTGCACTCCCAGCAGGATCACGTTTTTTACCCCGTGCTGTTCAAGGAGGTTCCAGTTCTCGGTCCCATTGTCCGTAATGGCATCCTTCTCCCCGTCAATTTCCAGGAGGTCCAACTGCCTGGTCCAGGGAGCCCGTGGATTCCGGCCCATATCCTTCAACTTTGCCGCCCATGCTGCGTGCTCCTGCGGATCATCATCTTCTCCCCCATCTGAATGATCGATGGGGTAGCCGGCTTTCTTCTCCCGCTCATCGATCCAGGTCAACCACTGGTCAATGCCCTCCGGCACATTGCCCGCCCTCGGAGCTGACTGCGCCCTCCTGCGGGCAGGATGATCCCGGTAAAACTCCATGCAGGAAGAAGGAGCGTGTACGATCAGAGATCCCCTTTTCCGGGCCGCCTTGAGCAACGCATTCATGCGAGGCGCCATCTGAACGGCCCGGTCCACCGCATTCTTGCAGTGGTGAAGGTCCCACATGTCGCATACGATCACGGCCGTCTCCACTGGGTTCCATTTCTCAACGGACTCCACCATGCGGAACTGGCCCGGCTTCTCCTCCACCCGCTTGCTCAGGCGCATCTCATAGTCCTCGGCCGGCAGCAATGAGGCCCCGGCACAGAAACCAAGAGCCGCGAAAAGGTGTCTTACCCTGCTCATGCGGATGAGCTAACCGCTCAAATGGTCTGAGGACAAGCCCGCTTCAGCTGGAAATCGTGGATGAAGAAAACGGGGAGTCCGCTCTCTTGTCGCCCATCCGTCGTTGCGGAATATAAAAAAGGACATACCATCGCCCTCCTATGAAAGCATTTGCTCTTCCCATCATCTTGACCCTTACCCTGCTGCCGGTCCTTGCGGAGGCGGCTGACATCAGGCTCAAGGTTAAAAATGCCACCCTCGGTTCAGAGCGAAAGGGGGATACCCGGAAGAGCCAGCGCCAGCTGGCGATCGAGATCGATAACCGCGACCGTGAGGACTACGAGGGAGCAACCATTGAGTGGGTGGTAATCGCCCGGGATATCCGCAACCGCAAACTTTCCATCGCCAGCAGGGGTTCAAAGCTCATTGACATACCCGCGGATGATGAAATGGAGGTCACCTCCTCTCCCTATTCCTTTTCCAAGAAGGAAGGCGAAGTTCGCGAGATAAAGGAGAACCGCTTCCGCCCCGACCGGCCTCAGTTCGATGTGGAACCCGACAGCGGAACCCGCTATGCGGGATACATCGTCGTCATCAAACAGGGGGACGACATTCTCGCCGAGGCCGCCACCGCAGGCATGAAGAAGCGGATGGCTCCCCTTCTTTCCAAGGAGAAGAAAAAGTAGTTTTCTTCCCTCCGGCATACCGGGGCATCCCGGACATACCGGGCACTGCGCGCTGCCGGCGGAAGATCGATCTCCGGGATATTCGACCGTGTCCACGCAGTCTGTGATTCCCACCAGACGGCGCTCCGGGCCACGATCCTCGATTTCAAGAGTACCCGGATGGGTAAAGATTCCTAGTCAACCGCTGCAGGTGAACGCCACCTCCCTCAACTGAAGAGCTACCGCGAAACCCTCGTACACCCCCCGGAATTCCCGCTAGCCGGATCAAAGCCCTTCTCCTCTTTAACAAGCTTCCCCACGTCCAGGAAGTCGATCCATAGCCACCCATCACTCCCTGCACGTGCTCCCATCCCCCAAATCCATCACCTCCCGGGATGTCGGCACCCAGTATGATCAGCTCGACAGGCTCTACCGCACCATCTGGGGCGAAACCCTCCACCATGGCCTCTGGCAAAAACGAGACAGCCGTGACGTGAAGGCTGGCACAGAGAGGCTCCTCTCGCTCCTCCTCTCTCCTCTTCAGCCCGCACCTTACAGCCGCCTTATCGATATTGGCTGTGGCTACGGAACAGACGCCATCAAGATCGCAGAACAAAGTGGAGCCTCTGTCACCGGTATCACCATCTCTCATTGCCAAGCCACAAGGGCCCGCCAAAACCCCGCCCCTGCAAGAGGCGCGGTAGAGATCCAGCACGGCGACTGGCTCAAGAACCATTTCGCCGACCATAGTTTCGATTCGGCAATCGCCGTCGAATCCCTTTGCCACATGGAGGACAGTCCGTCCTTTTTCAAGGAATTGCACCGGGTCCTTGTCCCCGGAGGGCGAGCAGCCCTGTCCTGCTGGAGCACTGTCCCTGACCCTTCCCCTCTTGAATCCATCCTTCTTCGCTACCTCTGTCTGGAAGGAGCCCTGCCAACCCTTGGGACGCTGCTGGACTACCGTATCCTTGCTGAGGATAGCGGGCTTTCCATGACCTCTCACCACGACCTCACCGAAATGGCCGAACCAACCTGGTCGATAATGGCACAACGCATTCTGCGTCACCTGCCCACCCCGCGTTTTCTGACGGGATCCCTGCCTCTTGCCCTCCGACGCCCCTTTCTCAGTCTCACCGTGCCAGCGATGTTCCTCGCCTACCGTACTGGCGTGCTCCGCTACACTCTCTTCTGGCTGGAGAAACGTTCGTGATATCCCGCTACCATTCGACATGCACGTGCGTCCGATGACCCGGGGTCCCGGGCCCTCGAACCTCTCGCGCTCCCAGTTGACGGCACTTTCTCATGAACCCCTTCAAATGAGGGTTCCCGCTCCCCACCTTGACCCCGTTGATGTAATCCGCGTCGAAGGCCGTACCCTTGTAATGGCTTGATTTTTCACTATGGGAACCTCCCGCAAGCTCAGTGACCCGAAATGACCACCCGGAGCGGGTCAGGTAATGCATACCCCACAACATCCGCGTGTCGAGATACACCGCTCCACCCGGAGCCCGCTGATAGGCACTGCGCCTGGAGCGCTGTCCTCGTTCCGCCTGCCGCATGTTCTCAAAAGCCGTGGCCTTGTCACGCCGGCCACTCACGTGAAAGTTGGCCAACCCTACCCGCGGATTCCGCAGGAGCGAATACGCCAGCGTCTGACGCACAGACGTGGATTGCGTAGACCCAAGGGACCCGGAACTGCATGCTCCGACCAGGAGAACTCCACCAAGAACCAGAACAGCCACGACCAGAAATGCAGCGCCTCTCACACGCGCACTTTAACACAGGAATGACGCCAGTTGCAACGTGAGGTTGCCCCTGTAAGTTTCTCCCGAACCACGGCTTGCGTCGAACACGCCGGGCGGTTAGCACCACCCATGGCCAAGGGATACAATCTCGATCAGGAACGTAAGCAGGCCCTCTCCCTTTTTGGGAAAGATCTCGCCCGCCGGGCCAAGTCACGATGTGAACTGACCCAGACAGGAAGGGTTCCCCTGGTGACTTACGAAATCCCACCTGTTCCAAAGGAACCCGAATTTTCCCGCTGTCTCCTCGTCAGTGATGCGGTCCTCGGGCAACTGGAAAAACCCGGAACCCTGCAAGCCGGCGAATGGCACCATCTCAGTGAGGTCATCTGGTCAGACGTTCCGGCCGTTCAGGCCATGGCCCTCCGTATCCTGCGCCACCTTGCCCCCAGCGAACCCTGGGCCCGGAATCTCATTGAGGAATCCTATCTCAACCCGGTGGCAGAGGACCTCGCAAACGAAGCATCGCTGTAACAGAGAGGCAGGGTCATCCTGCCGAACTACCCTCCCGGGCCTGCAACTCAACCCCGAAAAAGTCCCGCAGGACCTCCCGGTAGACCGAGCGCTTGAAGGCAGGAAGCCACGCCAGGTCAAAGAGTGTGGGCTTCACCCAAGTATGACTGCTGAATTCACGGGGAATCTGATCCACATTGATTGGAGGGGCTCCTTCCTTCAGCCGGCAGAGAAAATATGTCTGCTCCTGACCATCAAATTTTGCCTTCTTGCGCCTATTCCTTTGTCTGATTTCCGGGGGAAAGAGATATCGGTAACCGTCCCGTGATTCCAGCACCTCGTAACTCCGTGGAGGCAACCCAATCTCCTCCTCGACCTCACGGTGGAGAGCCTCCAGGGGCGACTCTCCTTCGTCCATCCCCCCCTGGGGAAACTGCCACGCTCCCTCCCTTTGCAGTCGTTCACAGATCAGGAGCTCATCCTGGGCATTCAGCAGCAGGAGTGCTACATTGGGGCGATAAAGCTGCACAGGCCCAGAAAAGCGGATTCCCTCGGAACCCACAACCGCGAACTCGCTTCCATATGCCTCAAACGATCCTTTGACGCAGGTGAAATAAAACCCGATACTCCCCCTAATCACATCAAGGATCAGATCATGAAACTACTTCCCGTCCTCTTCCTCCTCACCATGCCCATGCTCACCATGGCGCAGGATACTGCCAATCCTAACTCCACCTCGAATGGACAGGACGACAAACCCTACAATGATGCGCTTGCGGAGAAGGGATTCTGGCAGGGCACCCTCCCCGGGGGCAGCTACATGGTGGCCTTGAACCGGATCAGCTCCATTAGCAAGCACGAGTATCTTCTCGATGGCAACCTGATCGTCACCGAAGTCACCATCGACACAATCGGCTCCAGCATTCTCAGGGTCTATCAGATTACTCCAGCCGCACAGTACGGAACCCTTGCCACCGGGCGGAAGATCGTGGAGCGCGGCAGGGATCTCCTCGACCGGGCAGGCCAGCGTACCGGAGCCGATATCGCCAACATGGTCCAGAAACAATATCCCACCACTACCCACGCCCGGACCGTCGAATTCCGGGTAAAGGACCTGGGTACCCTCGACGCCCTCCTGAACAGTGCCCGCAATGCACTGCTGAGTGGAAAGGGCCGTAAATTCGTCGTCAACGAGTAATAAGACTCCATCGGGCGGCACCCCTTCCCCGGCATCCCTCTTATCACGCCTTTTCCGCGCACCACGAGGCGGAACATTGTCTGCTACTCTTCTGGCAGCAACTTCTCAGGAAGCTTGGTCTTCTCGCCCTCTTCCGGATTCTCCTTTTTCCTCTCCTCACCCTTCTTCTTTTCATCCGCCGGGTCTTCGTCTGGCGATTTCCTTCTGTCTGTTCCGAGACCCAGCTCCCGCCCTATCAGATCTAAGGCCCGCCCGGGAATCTGCCCAAGGTCGTCAACCAGGGGCAGACCTGATTTCTTTTCTCCCTCCTTCTTGGTGTTCTCCTTCTCCTTATCCTTCTCTCCCGTCTTCTTCCCGGGCAATTCCTTCCCGGGCAATTCCGGCAATTCCGGCAACCCCGGCAACCCCGGCAAATTCGGAAGATTTCCTCCCGGCACCAGAGGCAATTTGAGAATTCCCTCGATCACATTACCCACGCCGTCTTGAAGAGGCTTCACTGGACTGGCTACTCCACTGAGAATATCGGTTCCCCGGCCTATGATCCCGGCCCCGAGATCAACGGCCGCCCCACCAGTCTTCCAGAGTGCCTCGGCGAGGTCTCCCGCAACCTTGCCGCCCTCCTTCAGGACCAGTTGGCCGTTCACCATCTCATACATCCACTCAAACCCTGCCGCGATCAACCGGTCACTCAGGTCCTCCTGCGGGGAACTGGTCGTCCCTGTGATCTTCACGGGGGTCCAATGAAGACCTTCCCTACCGGGATCAAAGACCCGGTGGGCGGCCGCGGGAATAGTGGCCAGAGTGGACGGGGTCAACCCAAGGTGGAGGTTCCCATCAAGTTGTTCATCGTCTATCGTGAGAGACCCCTCGATCCGTAACAGGCCATCACTTACAATAACGATATCGGTCAGCTCCAGCCGTTTCCCTTCCTGCCTGAACTTCAACTCAGCCTTCCGCAACGAAAGCCGGCGAAAGCGCTCGGTTCCAGTGTAGGATGCAATCCGATCAAGAACCGGGAGCGCGGTAAGATGACCGTCGCTCAATTCCAACTCCCCGGTGATCAGCGGGGTGCTGCCGATTTCGCCTTCTACTACGAAGTCCGACGTCAATTCACCGGTAATACGCTTGGCCCAGTCTTCGGGCACCACCTCATCACACTGCACGTTCCTGAGGCTGCCCCCGAATTCATAATCCCTTTCACCAAAATCAATCTCTCCCTCGGTATCCAGTCGTCCCGAGGTGAAAACCTTCCATGATCCACTCTTGAGGATGAGTTCTCCATATTCCGTATAGCGCAGATCAGCCTTCTCAAGATCCAGTCTGGGGAACAGGGAAAGCGGAGTAAGGAGCTGCCCGCGGGAAAGGGAGGCCTCATATGAACCACTACCTTGTCCCGGTTTCAGCAGAGCCCGCATCTCCGCCCAGCGCAATGCAGTCTCTCCAAAATCAACCATGCCACTAAGCTTATCAATACGCGCACTATCGAACTTGACCGCCTGTCGGCGGTCTTTCTCGAACTGTGGACCATCCCTGGTCACATCAAGCTCAACATGCAGCCGACGAAGCTGAAGATTCTCGGTCTCGACCCGCCTCCTCAGGAGTGGCGCGAAGCGGACTTCCGACTTCAACTCTTCAGCCTCAACCTTCCGAATCAGGCCCTCGCCTTCCGCCACGAACATCGGAGCAGTAACCTCCATCCCATCCCATTTGAATTCGTTGAAGGCAGCATCCACCTCCAGGACCTGGCTCACCTTCTGATTTACCATGGACCGGAAGCTCTCGCCACCCAGGTAGTTCTTCAGCCACATGTAGCCCCCCGGCACCAACAAGATACCCAGTCCAAGCATCCCAATGACAAGGCGCCCCAGCCACACACGGGTGCTGCTACCCCGGGAGGACCCGGCTCGTCTACGTGCTCTGCGGGAGGCCATTTCCAAGGACAGGGTAACACCCCTGAAACCTCGCTCAAGGATCCTCTTGCCTGCTTCGCGGAAGTTTCCGGCCGGAACGCCTTCATCAACGGAATGTTTGTGCTTCCAAGTCGTGGAAGGACCGGGTTCAATCCCCCTGTTGATCCCTTAGACCGGGTTTACATCCGGCCCCATCGCCACCCCGATCCCCATCCAGCGTGCTCGAACTCAAGGAGGTTTGTTTCACCATCCAGAAAGACGGCGAACCGGTCCACTTGGTGAACCACGCCAGCTTCGCTGCCCCACGGGGTCACTTCATGGCCATCGTCGGTCCCTCCGGCTGCGGCAAGACCACTCTGCTGAAAACCATCGCCGGCCTCAATCCCGAGTCCGAGGGCTCGCTCTGGTGGGAAGGACGCAACCTCTCGGAGGAGGGGGACCTGGAACCATGGGAGATTGGCTACGTTCCCCAGTTCTCGATCGCTTACGACGAACTCACCGTCGATGAGGCCATCGAGGCTGCCACCCGCCTTCGCGTCAAGTGCCGCAACACCGGGGAACTCGACCAGCGCATCGACCGCGTCCTGGAGGAAACCGGCCTCGCTCCCATTGCCGACCGCCATATCAGAGTCCTCTCCGGCGGACAGAAGCGGCGTCTCGGACTTGCCATGGAACTCGTCTCCGACCCCAAGCTCCTCCTGTGCGACGAGGTCACCAGTGGACTTGATCCCCGCTCCGAACGTGAGATCGTTCATCTCCTCCACGACCTTTCCCGCAATGATGGCCGCACCGTCATCCTGGTCACACACTCGCTCGCTCATCTTGAGCTCTACGACTCCATCCTCGTAAGCCACGAGGGCAGCGTCGCCTTCCACGGCCCTCCCAGCCAGCTCACCCACTACTTCTCGGTAGACGACTCCGAGGAAGTCTATCCCACCCTCGCCAAACAGTCCGGGACAAACTGGCAGGAGTCCTGGGAAAAGCACCGTGAAGCCTACTACCAGAAGCTCACACGCACCCGTGAACTCCACATCGAGGCAGGCATAATCAAGTTGCCCGCCAGTGAGGAACCCAGAGGCGAAGAGGAAGAAGAGGCCAAGAAGACGGATAAGAAGAAAAAAAACGAAACCAGCCCTCCCCGCCTGCCGGGTATCTTCAGCCAGTTCGGAACCCTGCTCGCCCGGCGCTGGAAAATATTCTTCCGCGATCGGACCCAGGTCCTCCTCCAGGTTGCCATCCTGCTCTGCTTCCCCGTCCTCGTGACTTTCTTTGCTGAACGCGGAAAGGAGCCCATCAAGCGCCTTTCTGATATTCCGGAGGAGAACATCGTCCTCGAACTGCAATCCCGGGTCGAGGTCCGCGAGGATCAGATCCGGGTCGGCTCAGCCGTCTCGGGCATGATCATGTTCGAGGTTATCCTCCTCGCCCTCATGGGCTCCAACAACGCTGCCCGCGAGGTGGCCGGGGAACGGAAGATCATGGAGAAGGAGAAGTTCGGTGGTGTCCGACCGGTCTCCTACCTCCTCAGTAAACTTGCCTTCCTTACCTGTCTCATCCTCGCGCAGTCACTCTGGATGGCCATGTTCGTCGAGTTCTTCTGGCAGTTCAGTGGCTCCTTTGCCAGCCACGTCTCCTTCCTCATCCTCGTCAATGCCTCCATCACCGCAATCTGCCTGGCCATCTCTTCCGTCATGAAGACCCCCGAGCAGTCTTCCCTCCTCTCCATCTACCTCGTCGGCTTCCAACTTCCGCTCAGCGGAGCCGTCCTCGCCCTACCAGAACTCTTCGAAACCATCACTCAACCCTTCGTCTCTGCCTACTGGGCTTGGTCCGGCAGCATCGAGGCCCTCGGTGGCAACATTCATACCGCCGTCGATGTGATCACTGAAACCGAACTTTCTCCGGGCAATGTCTGTTTCTTTGCTCTCTGCGCTCAAACCATGGTTGGAATCATTGTTGCCTGGATGGGAATGGTCCGGCACCAATGGGACAATTAGGCCCCTTTCCCAATGAATTGCCTCCCTGATCACAGCTCTCAGGTCACCCGAACGGGTGGATTAGAGCCGCTTCTACTCCTTTCTCCGAATCCCTGCGGACTGGAAATTCTGAATTCCTGAGTTTAGCAATCTCTGATTCCGCCGTAGAATCCAACTGTCCCCACCCCTCAGCGCTTAGAATCAAGAATATGGGTCGCCGCGCCAGCTCCGGTCTCAACACCACCGCCATCATCGGTATCGCGGCGGCTGTCCTTGTCGTCGTCGTCGGCGGTTCCTTCGTCCTGAAGAAGGGAAAGAAGGAGGGCTTTACCGGTCAACCCCTCCCCGTGGAGGAAACTTTCACCAACGCCACCGCGATGCGGCGGAACGAATACACGGTGGAGGGCAAGGTCTTCCGTATTGAGAGCCGTGATTCCGGGGTCGGGGTCTGCCTCATGGTAGGAAGTGAGGAAGGAGAACAAGAAGCCGTTTTCATCAAGGTCCCCGAGGAAATTGCGACCATCAACCTCGAACGCGACGTCACTTATGCCTTCAAGATCCAGGTTGGAGAAGGGGGCGTAAACGTTGCAACCGCTATCAAGAAGCCCTAGGTTTACCGATAAGAACCCAGCCCAGCAATCAGGCATGAAGAAAAACCAGTTAATCCGAATCGCGCTCCTCCTCGCCACCAGCGGCGTGGCCACGGGCCAGGTTTACACTCCGCCTGCCCCTGATAAAAAGCCCACCGGAAATACGACCCCGACCGATACCAGCACCACGGTCAACCGACAGCAACCCGATACCAAGTCTCCCTTCGGCGAGGAAATTCCTCTTTTCAATCCTGGGGATGAAACCATTACGATTGCCGGTATCACCATCCCCCTCGGTGATAACCGCATCATAAGGTCCCGCTTCGAGAAATACCTCAACCAGCCGGAGGAAAAATCCGAGGACGCCAGGATATATCGAAGTAACATCGACCAGATTCTCGCGGACCTCTCACCCTACCGGAAAGGAGGTCCTGACATAAAAGCTGCCTACCAGACGCTCCCGGCAGCTTCCGCCTTCCCCGCTGATGCCCGTATCTGCATGACCCTCGCCGAGGCGGTCTACGTGGCGATGCTCGCCAAACGCGACAACCGTAATCTTCACAAGATCAATTCCGCCCTCGAGGCGGAAAAAAAGAAGCGCATCCGCGATGGTGACTGGAAGACCCGTCACGACCGGGACCAGAAGACCGGAGAGGTCAAATCCACGAATGGAGAGGGTCAGGGAGAGAAAAAGCAGACAACCGAGGCCACGTCCACCGGCCGCGGAGCCCAGTCCCTGGAATATGCCGAAATCCTGCGTCGCATCGGAGAAGTCGAGGCCCTCAAGAAGAAGAATATCGTTCAAGCCGAGGTCCAGGAGCTCCGATCCAAGGTTCAGTATCAGGCCAATATGGCCTTCTGGACCATGCAGCGCCGTTTTCAGCACGTCCTGATGGCCTCACGCTTCTACAACCAGATCTGGAAGGATGGAGATGCCACCCTGCACATCGACAAGAATTCCGACGTCTCCCGGATGTTCAGTGAAAGTGTGGGGGTAAGTCCTACCGTCTCAACTCTCGACTCGGTCGCCAATGAGGCGATCCAGGAAGTGAACAAGGCAATTGAGGCAGTTGACTTCCTCCTCGAGCGTGACGAACTCCATACTGCCCAGAAACGGCTCCTTGAAGCATTTCTGATCGGGGAATATCTCAGCCCGGTTGCTACCTTCGAGCTGGAGAAGAAGCGCCGGATACAACTCTACGTCCGAAGTCTGTTTGAGCTGTATGATGCCATGCAGGCCAGGAACTACACCCAGGCCCAGGAACTGGTGAGTCAACTGAAAGAGACCGCCAAGGACTTCCCCTCAGCCAAGGCCGAGAGTGCTATCACCGGCTATACCTTTGCCAGCGATCTGGCAATCCAGGGAGCCAAGGCTGCCCTGCTGGAAGGGAACGAGGTCAAGGTCAAGGAGGAGATTCAGACTGCTGCCGAGATCTGGCCCACCAATCCCAAGCTCAAGGAGTTCAGCGATCTTCTCGACAAGAGCGGCGCTGTCGTGGTCGCCCGGAACGACTTTGAGCGCCTCCTGCGCGAACAGAATTTCCGTGAGATTTTCAAACGGCGATTTGAATTTGCTCCCGCGGTAAATGGCAATGCCACGAATGAGGATGCGCTGAAGACCGTAATCGAGAATATTATCGAAATTGAGAAGGCGATCGAAACGGCCCGTGAGGCAGACAAGCGGGGCAATAGCTTCTATGCCTATGAGGCCCTTGCGGAGCTTCGCTCCCAGCAGGAATATTCCAAGGACCCGAAACTCGGGGAAGAAATGGAAGCCATCATCCCAAAGGTTTCAACCTTTGTGAATGCCCTCCAGAACGCCCAGGAATTCGAGAACTCCAAGCGTGACCAGACCGGATCCGCCATCGCGTGGTATCTGAAGGCCCTGAAGATCTACCCGGATAGCGAGATGGCCGAGGAAGGATTCCAGCGCCTTCTCGACAAGGTCCTGCCCGATAACGAGCTACTGCCTTCCTCAGCGCGAGCCGAGGCAGTCAACTGAAGTCCTGTCCCTGACCAAAGGCAGGATTGATACCCGGAAGGGAACCTCCTCTCATGAAGCAGATAGCCGTCCACAGTCTCTTCGCCCTGGCGATTCTGGCAACCAGCGTCCTTTCCACCTCTTGCAGTAATGGGTTTCTGGCATCTGGCCCCCAAGAAAATGAGGAGGGCGATCGGCTCTACCGTCCCGTGAATGGCACATGGGCCGGCCACTGGTCCCCCGACCGGAAACATGCCGAGGACCATCTTCGGGCCCACAATGAGAAAAACGGTTTGAGCGGCGGAGTCGTTGAATACAAATAGCTACCGTCGGTTTCCAGGCACCGTATTCCTCTCCCTGGCCATCCCCTTGCTTGTCTCTTCCTGTGAGACCAGCCCCGGATCGCGGGACGGTGCCAATCTCACCCGGGACTGGGCCAGGTCCTCCTACCGGCTCCCTCAACAGGAAGGTCTCCGCCTCAAGCGCGAGGCCCGGACCGCCAGCTTGAATGGAAACCGGGAAGTCTGCGGGGTCATCCTGTGGAAACCGGGAGGTGACGGAACACTCAAACTGGTCTTTGCCGAGAACGAGAGCGACAGGAGCCACTCTTACGAACTCTCAAACCGCAGCGTGGAACGCATCCGGAACATGGCCCAAGCCCTCGGATCCGGGGTCATCGGGTCCTTTCACTCCCATCCTGCCAGCGATGCCACTCCCGGTCACAACGATATCAGCCATGCCGGAGTGCTCAGTCTCCTGCTCATCCACTCAGTCCCAACCAGCCGAACCCGCCTGTGGCAGGTCGTCCTGCGCGATGGCGTGAAAAAAGCACGTGAAGTTCAGCTTGAGGTTATTGGACGTCGACCCCGGGGACCCTCTCCCCTGGCCCCTTCACCGACAAGGACTCTCCCGGACGGTGAGAACCTCCACGACCTCAGGGTCCGTTGATCTCGACCTTCTATGCCAGGATCTCTTTGGCCACCACCCCGTGGACATCAGTCAACCGGAAGTCACGGCCGGCATGGCGATAGGTCAGTTTCTCGTGATCCAGCCCAAGCAGATGCAGGATGGTGGCATGCCAGTCATGGATATGCATCTTACCCTCCACCGCTTCATAACCATGGGGGTCAGTAGCTCCATAGCGGAACCCTCCCTTCACGCCTCCTCCAGCCATCCAGGTGGTGTATCCCTTGTTGTTGTGGTCACGTCCATCTCCACCCTGTCCGTGGGGAGTTCGGCCAAATTCCCCCGCCCAGACTACCAAGGTATCCTTAAGCAGATCGCGGCGCTTGAGGTCCGCGAGGAGCCCGGCAATGGGCTTGTCAATTTCGTTACAACGCGCCGGAAGGTCTTCGCTCAGGTTTCGGTGGTGATCCCAGTTGCCATGGGTCAGCTCCACGAAGCGCACCCCGGCCTCGACAAAACGCCGCGCCAGGAGACATTGCCGCCCGAAGCGGTCAGTCTCACCTCCGTCGATTCCGTAGAGCCCGAGGGTTTCCTTTGACTCACTCGAGAGGTCCATGAGCTCCGGCACTTCATCCTGCATGCGAAAGGCCAGTTCAAAGGATTCAATCACTCCCTCGACGTCAGGCTGATGAACATCCTGGCTCAATTTCGCCCGGTTGAGCTTCTGAACGTAGTCGAGTTGCATCCGCTGCAGGTCCGTATCCAGGTTGCGATTTCTGATATTGGGTACGCTTTCCCCGCTTTCATTCCCACGCCCCCGGCGCGCAACGTTCCTGCGCCCCCCTGCACCTCCAAAACGTGCTGCCTGATAGATTGCCGGCAGGAAGGCGCTCCCAAAGTGCTGGGCGGTCCCATTCCCCGCATTGAGGGCAATAAAGCCGGGCAGGTTGGCATTCGCGCTGCCCAGCCCGTAAAGTGTCCATGCCCCAAGCGAGGGCCGCACGAACTGATGGTTCCCCGTATGCATCTGCACCTGGGCCTGCGGATGATTGGGAAGATCGGTGTGCATGCCATTGAGCAGGCAGAGATCATCGGCGTGGGCAGAGACCTCGGGCATAAGCTCCGAGATCCACAGACCACTTTCACCATGCTGGGAGAACTCCCAGGGGGATCCAAGCAGGCGTGCTCCACGAAAGCGCCCGGAAGCCCCGGCCTTGCCGTCATCCCTGCTCAACTGCGGCTTGTAATCGAAGGTATCGACATGCGAAGGCGCACCCCTCATCGAAAGAAAGATCACGCGCTTGGCGCGGGCCGGGAAGTGCGGCTCCCTCGGAGCCAACGGACCAGGCACTTTCGGGCCCGGCTTGTTCTCTGCCCTCGCCTGCTGGTCAGCCAGAGCCGCAAAGGCGAGGTATCCAAATCCGCTTGAAATGGACCTGAGTGCGGCGCGCCGGGAAAAAAGTTCCTGAGGAGAGATCATGATTATCCTGATGGGTTCAGTTGAGATAGCGGAACTCAGCAGAGATCAGCAGCGCCTGACAGAAGGCACCAAGGGCCTGATACCCCGCCTCCCTGCGCTCATCACCCTTCTTCACTGCCGCCGCGGTGAAATCCCAGAGAAACTCCCGGGCCTGCTCCAATTCCAAGGTGGTCGCCTTGCGACCGTAGGCCAGGTTGAAGGCCAGTTCGAGGCGTTCCCGGGGCTTGTCGGCCTCCTTGATCAAACGCTCGGCCATCACCTCTCCACGCCGAAGGACGAAGCCATTGTTCAACAGATAAAGAGCCTGGCCGGGAACATTGGTGGACTCCCTTTCTCCTGTCACCAGATTGGGGTCAGCTGGATCGAACAGCGCAAGGGCTTCCGGCATCCCATCCCGGACGAATGGCAGGTAGACGGATCGGTAGGTAACCTCGCGGTTGATCAACTCGGGAGAAAGGCGTTGTCCCACCACGGTATCTCCCGCAGTCGCTACCATCGATCCCCGGGGACGGTCCATGTCAATCTCCCCACTCGCACACAACATCGCATCGCGCAGAATCTCCGCATCAAGGCGGCGGGGTGTGAAGCGCCAGAGCAGGACATTCTCCGGATCCTTCAGGTAGGCTTCCTCCCTGAACTCCGAGCTCATCTGATAGGCCCGTGTATTAACCAACTCCCGGATCATCGACTTCACTGACCAGCCATCCTCCATGAAACCTACCGCGAGGTAATCGAGCAGGGCTGGATGGGAAGGGGCCTGGCCCGTTGCACCAAAATTACTTGTGGAGGTCACCAGTCCCTGTCCGAAGAGCTTCTGCCAGATCCTGTTCACCATCACGCGGGCGGTGAGGGGGTTCTCTGGTGAGGTGAGCCACTGGGCCAGCTCAAGGCGCCCGCTCCCATCCACGGGAAGGGATTCCGGGGAGCCTTCATGCGCCAGCACCTGGAGAAATCCACGCGGAACTTTCTGGGCTGGCTTGTCCAGTTCTCCGCGAACAAGGACAACCGGCTCCACCGGACTGGGGTAATCCTGCACTCCCATCCCCAGGGTCTTCCCGATGCCCTTGGAATCCACTGCATTAAGTCGTGCCCGGAATCCCGTTATCGTCCGGCGCACACGAAGAATCTGCTGCTGGATATTGTTGTTTCCTCCATCGCGGCGATTCTCCCGTGCCTGCCTCTGCAGCTCCTCGAATCTCTCTTCAGCTTCCGCCAGCCTCTCCTTCATGAAGTTCATCTCCCGGGTCGACATCGAGCGCAGGGGGGCCTCATCGGCAACCGGGAGCTCCAGCAACTTCGTCCCCCGACGACCGACAGCCAGGTTGATGGTTCCGAAATAGGTCCGGGTACTCTGGAAAATACCGGAAAGAGCATAGTAGTCAGCAGTCGGGACAGGGTCTGACTTGTGGTCATGACAGCGGGCGCAGGAGACTGTCAGTCCCAGAATGGCCTGGGTCGTCACATCTATCTGCTCATCGGCGAGGTCGATGGCAAACTGACGAGGGTTGCGTTCATTAAGCCCTTTCGGCCCCAGGGCCAGAAACCCTGTTGCAATCAGGTTTTCCTGCCACTCCTCATCACTTTCGATGGGGAGCAGATCCCCCGCTATCTGCTCCCTGACAAATTGATCATAGGGCTTGTCCCTATTGAAGGAATCGATGACGTAATCGCGATAGCGCCAGGCATGCGGGTAGGTCATGTTGATCTCCTTGCCACTGGATTCCGCATAGCGAGCCACGTCAAGCCAGTGGCGACCCCAGCGCTCACCGAACTGCGGACGCGCCAGAAGTTCATCCACCTTGGCGCGGTAAGCCGCCACCGGATCCCTGCGCCAGGCCTCTCCATAAGAGGAAAACTCCCCGGGAGTGGGAGGCAAACCGATGAGATCGAGATAGAGCCGCCTCAGGAGGACATCCGCATCCGCATCCCTCGCCGGGGGCAATCCTGCTTCTTCAAGTTCCGCCAGGACGAAATGGTCAACCCCGGACCTCGGCCAGTCACCTGCCTCCACTCCAGGAGGGTTTACCTTCTCAGGATTCTGGAAGGCCCAGAACTTGCGACCTTCCTCGATATCAATCTCGGTCTTGATTACAACCTTCTCTCCCTCGCGGGGATCAGGGGCTCCCATCTCGATCCACTTCCGGAAATCTGCAATGACGCTCTCCGGCAGCTTCTGCTTCGGGGGCATCTCATAATCTCCATCCTGCCAGGTAATCGCAGTCCAAAGAAGACTCTCCTCCGGTTTACCAGGCTCCATGACCGGCCCGGAATCCCCCCCGTGACGTAATCCTTCACGGGTATCCAGTCGTAACCCTCCCTTGATCTTCTCTTCCGCAGAATGGCACTGGTAGCAATACTCCACGAGAACCGGGCGGATCTTTGTTTCAAAGAACTTCACCCCCTCCGCACTGGCAGCTTTCTCCTCAGCCTGGGCTGGCATCAGGCCTGACGCTCCAAGGCAGACAAGACCCATGAGAAGAGGGTGGGTATGCATCTTCACCAGAAGTTCTTTAGTCACTGACGATTCGTCCTCCGCGATCGAATCCTATTCGGCATCCTTCCCCGGTGCCGGCCGCCGGGGCTGGTCGCTCCCTCCCTCGCCCTCACCGGGCTCCTGGCCCCCGGGTCTCCGGCTCGGGCGCTGACCCGNACGTTGCATTCCGCGGATGCGCTGCAAGACCGCATCGAATTCCTTCGAGTCAATAAACCCATCTCCATTCGTGTCCGTACGCTCAAAATTCTCCCGCATCCGCTCCGGAGCTTCCTCCTTGTTGATCTTCCCGTCACCATCCTTGTCCAGGGAAGAGAGCGTCGGCAACCGACCCCGGAACCGCCTTGAAGACCCGGGATCCGTTCTGGATCCGGCATCCGCCCTCCCAATCTCATCCCTGGTAACCTTCCCGTCCTTGTTCAGATCCAGCTTACGCAGGGACACGACCGCCATGTCGATTTCGTCCGCCTCAATCGTCCCGTTGCCGTTCCGGTCAATCACCCCCAGAAGCCCCCCGGGCGCTCTGCCATCTTGAGGCCGGTCGATCGGCGGCCTGCCGCCCGGGCGCCTTCTTTCGGGAGCCCGGTCCGGCCTCCCCTCAGGCGCCCGATCCGGCCTTCCTTCGGGGGCCCGGTCCCTTGGCCGTTCGCCCGGAACCCGGTCCGGGGCCTGTGCCCATCCCATTGCGCTGGCAGCCAGTACCATCCCGGCAGAAACGAGGTGTATCAGTCCTTTGCTTGTCTTCATCCTTCTGTTGTCAGGTAGTTTTGACGAATCCTGATCGTCCTGACTACTTAAACCCCCGGGAACTGGAAAAGTTGCGAGCGTGCATCCCCCTGAAGAGGGAGCCCTCGACCCGGTTCCGGCCTGTTCCCCGCATTCCCCTGACCGGACTAGTCGCCGATCTTCCACAGGTGCTCCTCGGATCGCAGGAAAAGGGCACCATCAATCACTGCGGGAGAAGCGAAAATACGCTCTTCCATCTCCAGTTCGAAAACAATCTTTCCTCCCTTGGGAGAAACCTCGGCGACATAAGCCACTCCGTCCTCCGTCGCAAGATAGAGCTTGTTGCCAATCATGACAGGCGATGACGAAAAGTTCCCCGGGATCTTTTCCCTCCATTTCAGTTCACCACTCTTTCCATCACGGCAGGTGAGCGAACCCGTGTCGTCCACGAGATAAAGATAACCCCCGCTTTCCACGAAACTCGGGGTCTTCGGAATATACCGGTTCTCCTTGAAGGCCACGTGGGTATCGGTGACATCCCCCTTCGCCCCCTGGGGCCGGATTCCCAGGAGAAACGCACGATCAAATCCGGTGGCGACATAGAGTAACCCATTCGCAAAGACAGGACGGGGCACCACTGAATAACCCTCTCCATAGCGCACCTTCCAGATCTCGCTCCCATCTTCCGGATCATATGCCGCAACCTTTCCGCTGGCCTGGCTGATCACCTGCGTACGCCCATCGATTTCCAGCACCAGCGGGGTTCCGAAGGAAAACGTCTTCCTGACCTTCTGCTCGCGCGCGGTTTTCCAGGCAACCTCTCCCTTCCGCCGGTCCAGGGCCACGATCACCGGGTCGGACGCCCCGTCGGCACTGAAGATCATATTTTCAGCCACCACTACGGGAGAACTTCCCGTCCCATGCACCGGAGGATACTTGAAGGTCTGCTTCCAGATCACAGCCCCGTCACCAAGCTTGAGNGCTGCGCTGCCCATGTGCCCGAAGTGAACNTAGGCCACTCCCTCCTTGATGAAGGGTGTCGCGCTGGCAAGCCCATTCTTGGAGTGNCGCTTCCTCACCTCGGNTGCATCCGGAGTGAAAAGGTCCTGCTTCCAGGCAACCTCACCCGATTGAATATCAAAAGCAACCGTGCCCAAGGTGACTTTCTCCCCATCATCCCGCGAGACCGTCACGATTACTTTCCCATCCGCGATAACGGGGGAAGACCATCCCTTGCCGGGGATCTTTATCTTCCAAGCCACCCCTTTCTTGAGGCCCCATTCGAGGGGAACGTTCCTGGCCCCTGAGACTCCCTGACCATCCGGGCCACGAAACTGGGGCCAGTCCGCAAGGGAGGAAACGGTAAAGAGGAGCAGGGTAATGCTTCCAAATAGGAGAAATTTCATAATCACAGGGCAGCCTGGAGGCCGCGGAGCCTCATTCAATATAGATCCCGCCCTGCCTTGGCAAGGGACGAGGCCCCGACAGGGAGACCACCACAAAGGGACTACCCCCCAGGTAACCGGTTCAGAACTCTTCCTCTTGAAAACATGGCACGGAGAGGCTGTATTGCTGCTCATGTCCAATTCACAAAATCCGGCTCAGTCCACCCGCCGTAGCTTTCTTGGAACTACCACCGCCGCTGCCGCGGCGCTCGGTTCCGCCGAACTCGTCTACGGTGATCATCACAAGGGCAAACCTCTGCGCTTTGCCCAAATCGGCTGCGGAGGCAAGGGCAGCAGTGATCTCAACAATACGGTTTCCAGTGGAGGGAAGCTCATTGCCATGTGCGACGTCGACGCAGGCCGGGCAAGTGGGCACTTCAACAAGTACAAGGATGTTCCCCGTTATTCCGACTACCGCGAAATGCTCGCCAAGCACAAGGACGAGATTGACGCCGTGGTAGTCTCCACCCCGGATCATGTCCACGCCGTTGCCGCCCTTGCCGCCATGAAACTCGGCAAGCACGTCTATGTCCAGAAGCCACTCGCCCGCACCTACGGCGAGTGCATGGCTCTTCTTGAGGCTACCAAGAAATACAAGGTGGTGACCCAGATGGGCAATCAGGGCCACGCCGGATCCGGGCTCAAGCTCTGGAAGAAGATGATGGATGATGGAGCCTTCGGAGAAGTGCTCGAACTACACTCCTGGTCCAACCGCCCCATCTGGCCGCAGGGCATGACCAAGTATCCCGCGGAAGCCCCCGTTCCCAAGGGACTCGACTGGGACTCCTGGGTCGGCCCAATGGAGAAACGACCCTTCGGCAAGGGGTTCCTCCCCTTCGCCTGGCGCGGATGGTGGGACTTCGGTGCCGGCGCCATGGGAGACATGGCCTGCCACAACATGGATCCCGCCTTCTGGACCTGCGGCCTGACTCTCCCGACCTCCATCAAGGCTGAGGCCTCCGCCCCGGCAGGCGTGGCCTATCCCAAGTGGTCGGTGATCACCTTCGAGTTCCCCGCCACCAAGGCCTGCCCCAAGGGCGTGAGGATGACCTGGCATGACGGAGGCAAGCGTCCCAAGCCTCCCGCCGGGGCTGATCCCCGCCTCAACATGGGTGGCAACGGCTGCCTCATCGTCGGCAGCAAGATGTCCGCCATGGGCGGCTCTCATGCCGGGACCCCACGCCCCATCGCGGTGGGCAGCGAGTTCAACAAGGATGCCATCGCCAAGGAATCCGCCCGCTGGCAGGACGAACATCGCAAGCTCCGCGGGACTGATCACCACCGGGAGTGGGTTGACGCTGCCAAAAAAGGCGACATCAACGCCCCCGGTAGCAACTTCATGTATGCCGCTCCCATGTCTGCGGCCCTCGCCCTCGGCGCGGTGGCCCTGCGCTTCCCCGGAGAAGAACTGAAATGGGATGATGATGATGGCAAGTTCATCAACCATGATGAAGCCAACAAGTGGGTCACCATTGACCCACGCAAGGGCTACGACCTGAAGGTCTGACCCACATTCCTGTCCGCAGCGGCAAACTCGACCGCTCCATCAAAAGCAGGCCCGCGTTCCCTTACCGGGAGGCGGGTCTTTCTTTTATCTCATCAAACGAACAGAATCCTTGAATCTGCGGCCTGCTCCTCTTTGATGCGCGGCATGACGAAGACCATCCTTGCGCTGACCGGGTTCTTCACCTCCCTGCTTGCCCCTGTTCCTGCCCTTGCC